>CAZMFS010000140.1:0-5764 GCA_964565585.1 uncultured bacterium | reverse complement strand
AGTGTTTGGCAATAGATAAAGCATTTTTTATTACCTTTTCAAGTGTTATAACTTCCTTTTTTACTGATTTCTCACTACTAAAGAGTAGAATTTGATTTACCAGATCTTTAGCCTGGTTTAATATCTTTTTTACCTTTTTTATATATTCTTTATTGTTTTTTTCACTATTTTTCTCAATTAATTCCACATAGGAAAATAAACCTGCAAGAATATTATTGAAATCATGGGCGATTCCCCCTGTCAACAGGCCTACTGTTTCCATCTTTTGTGCTCTTAAATATTTTTTTTCAACTTTTTTAAGCTCCGTAATATCTACCATTTGAACAATCATTAATTTATCTTTTTCCTCTATATTGTGTTCTGGATAGATATTGATTGAATAAAAAGAATCATCTATTTTTACCTCTTTCAAGTATATACTTTCTGTTTCATTCATTGCTTTATCAATATCTTTTTTAATTTTTTTATATATTTTAAGATTTTTTATATTCTTATTTTCTGAAAGAAATGTGTTTTTGAAACTGGGATTAACCGCAAAAACATTTTTGTCATGATCAAGAGCTAAAATTGGATTGGGAGAAGAGTTTATTATATTGTAAAAATGCTGCTGCATCTCTTTAATCTCATTTAGCTGTGTATCAAACACCCCAACGATTTTTTTTATTAGAATCCTCATTATTATGAGTGTTATAGCAAGAATAATCGTCAAAAATCCAACCCATTTACCTAGCTGAAAAAATATTCGGTGTTTATCAACTATAACAATTAACTTTCCAATATTTTCATTTTCATATTTTACTATCTTGGTTTTTATCTTATACCAAAATGTTTTTTCATATTTTTCTAAATTTATCTTTTTAATTCTATCATTTTTTGATCCTATATAGGTTTCACTAACATTATCATATACATATGCTCTTTTTATATCTTTTGATTTTTCTAAAAATCTTAGCTTTTTCATTACATTTTCTACTTCAAAAGACCAGAGCTGCTGGGATATATCAAGATAGACACCCTGAATATTATTTTCTATCCTATTAACCGTCATGCTGTAATTTTGGTTATATAGGAAGATAATAAAAACTGTAAATAATAAGATAACGATGGTAGATAATAAAACCAAATGATTCTTAAAGCTATTTTTATACATCTTTTTTTATTATACCTATAAAAGATAACATATCAATAAATAAATATATTGAAATTATTTTTTATATATGGTAAATTTCTTTAAAAGGAGTATATATTAGCATTTCTACAATTGTTCATATAAAAATATAATTTTGCGGACATAGCTCAGAGGTAGAGCATCAGCTTCCCAAGCTGAGGGTCGCGGGTTCAACTCCCGTTGTCCGCTTTAATAGCAAAAGGAGGTACAAATGAATGAAAAAATAATCAAGGAAGGTTTGACTTTTGATGATATTTTAATGATCCCCAAATACAGTGATGTAAAACTACCGGATATAGATCTCTCAACTAAATTAACTCGAAACTTAAAGCTTAAAATTCCAATTATAAGTGCCGCAATGGATACAGTGACAGAAGCAAACATGGCCATTGCTATGGCTATAGAAGGGGGACTTGGAATTATCCATTATAATATGTCTCCAGAAAAGCAGGCAATAGAAGTTGATAAGGTTAAAAGATATGAAAGTGGAATGATAACAAATCCTATAACATTAAGACCTGATGAAAAAGTTTCAAAGGCAAAAGATTTTATGAACAAACACGATATTTCAGGAATACCAATAACTATTGGTCAAAAGCTTAAAGGAATTATTACAAAAAGGGATCTAAGATTTGCTACAGAAATGGAACAAAAAATTGAAAAGGTTATGACCCCCGAAGAAAAACTTATAACAGTTCCTGAAAACACATCTATGGATGATGCTATAAAGAAGCTTCACAAGCATAGAATAGAAAAGTTACTCGTAGTTGATGATAATTTTAATTTAAAAGGCTTAATTACCGTAAAAGATATACAAAAAAATATTGATCACCCTCTTGCATGCAAGGACAAACAAGGGAGATTAAAAACAGGAGCCGCAGTAGGTGTTCTTGATGATGCCATGGAAAGAATACCAAAGTTAATTGAAGCAGGGGTTGATCTAATTGTTATTGATTCATCTCACGGTTTTTCTGAAGATGTTATTGAAACAGTAAAAAAGGTAAAAGAGCATTTCAACATAGAGCTTGCTGCAGGCAATGTAGCAACAAAAGAAGGAGCAAAAGCACTTCTGAATGCTGGAGCTGATGCTATAAAAGTAGGTATAGGTCCCGGTTCTATATGCACAACAAGGGTAGTAGCAGGAGTGGGAGTTCCTCAGGTTTCTGCTATAATGAATGTTTTAGAATATGTAAAGGATACCAAAGTGCCTGTAATTGCAGATGGAGGAATTAGATATTCAGGAGATATAGTTAAAGCTTTAGGTGTTGGAGCAAATACTGTTATGCTGGGTAGTCTTTTAGCTGGAACAGATGAAGCTCCAGGTGAATTAGTAATATACAAAGGAAGAAGTTTTAAAGCTTACCGCGGAATGGGATCTCTAGGAGCAATGAAAAGGGGTAGTAAAGAAAGATATTTTCAGGAAGAAATTGAAGAAGAATCTAAATTTGTACCCGAAGGAATAGAAGGTAGAGTTCCCTATAAAGGAAAACTTAAAGATACAATTTATCAGCTACTTGGAGGTCTTCGCTCGGGAATGGGACACTGCGGAGCACATAATGTAGATGAATTAAGAGAAGATGCAGAATTTACGAAAATAACAGTATCAAGTTTAAAGGAGAGTCATCCTCATGATGTCACTATTACAAAAGAAGCGCCAAATTATAGGTTTGATTAGTTTTTTCATTCTTTTTACACTTTCGACTTTTGCTGAAAGTGTAAAAAGCTACAATATAACCGCTGAGATTAAACCTTCGGAATATAAAATTATCGGAAACGAAATAATTACATTTATACCAGAACATAATACTGATAATTTACTCATTCATTTATACTGGAACGGATTACAAAAAAACACCTCTTTATATAAAGGGGCACCAAAATCTCTTAAAAAGATTTTGGACAAAAAACCCCGGTCCCAAACAACCATAGAAAAAATTAAAATAAATAATAGAAATATCGATAATTTTAAATTCAAAAATGACAAAACACTGCTTAAAGTAGATTATTCTTTTAAAAAAAACAGAAGTTACACAATAAAAATTGTATTTACCTCTAAAATTCCAAAAAAAAGATATCTAAGATTCGGATACTCCGAAAAAGATAAGACTTATTGGATTTCACAATGGTTCCCAAAAATAGCAGTTTTAAGCAAAGATAATAAATGGAATGCAGAGCCTTTTTATTACAATTATGAATTCTTCTCTGAATACTCTAATTATAATCTAAAAGTAAAATTTCCAAAAGAATATAAAATAGTATCCAATCTTAAAAAAAAGAATTTAAAACGAAGCAGTACTCATAAAGTTTATCAGGGTTCAGAGAAAAACATTTCCGATTGTGTTTTAGGTATTTCTAAAAATTTTAAAACTGTGAGTAAACAGTTTGATAATTTAAAAATTCAATTAACCTCTTATAAGAAACTTTCACAAAAACAGCAGAATAAAATCCTAGAGAGAACTCATTTTGACATAAAAACATTGTCTACCCTCATAGGACCTTACCAGTACAACGAATTTAAAATTGTTAACCTTGCAACCATTGGAAGACAGGGCTCAGGCATGGAATATCCAAAACTTATACAGATGGGGGAAACCCGGGGTGGATATATGCGTGTTCTTGACCACGAAATAGCTCATCAATGGTTTTATGGAATGATAGGTTTTGATCAAACCAACGAGGGATGGCTTGATGAAGGGTACACTTCATATTATGAAATAAGATTGTCCGAGCATTCCAAACAAAAAGAAAAACCTAGATCTATATTTATGGGATTGACAAATTTTGATTTTCATTATATACCTGTCAGTCTCGCCTGGTTAAGAAATAAAGACAATTCTTTAAAGAAAGGAAATATCTTTAGAAAAAACTTTCTGGACAGTGAAGATGGGTATAAAACAATGTTTCATTATTATATGAAACATCCAGTAGTCCTAAAATTTTTAGAATCAGAAATAGGCAAAAACAAAATTGATACTATATTTAAAAAGATATACAGCGAGTATCTGTTTAAACACCCAGATACAAACCAGATATTAAAAATCTTTAAGGATAATTTATCAAAGGCTGATTACAACCTGTTTATTAACAATCTAAAATCTTATTCTAAAACCGATGTTAGTATAAAAGAAGAAGGTAATTATTATAAAATATCCAAAGAAAAAAATTATAAAAAACCTGTAAAAATCATTGCAGGAAATTCAAATAGTACTAAATCTTTCATAATTGAGGAAAAATCAGGAAAAATAAAAAAGGACACCTATAACTATATCAAAACTCCCATTCTTGATTATAATCTTGGCAACAATTTTGTTATAAATAGTTTTAGTTTTTCATTAAAAAATTATCTTTATGCTTTTGTTTTATTTCTTATATTTGCTCTATTAATTTATAAACTTAAAAATAAAAGACTAAACTTCTTATCAAAAAATATATTTTTTAACAATTTAATATTTGCACCATTATTTATATATACTGTCTCCGTTGCTTTTCCTTTAAACATTTATAACAATTTAAATTTTGATTTTTCTTCCATATCTGCAATTATAAGCAGAATGGCGAACAATCCTCCTTCAATTATTATAGGGTTGACTATCTTCCTATTGATAATTAAATTTTCGGCAGTGTCAACTTTTTTCTATAAAAGAGAAAATGCTACATATTCAATTTTTACCATTCTTGTTCTCGATTTAATATCTGTTATGCTTATTGTTTTATATATAATAAGTCTTTTTCTAACAAAGGAATTTTCAATCTTTTATTTTATGATATTCATTCTTGGTGTATCCTTTATCGAACCAATAAAAATTTATTTTTTAAGAAAGGAGCCTGAAATACTTTATAACCTAAAATCAGGTTTTTTATCTCATTTTGCAATTACACTTGTCTATGCCGTTCTTTTTACTATGCTTTTATTTATAATTGCACCTTTCTTTTTAAAACTACCGTTTTCAATTTTAATTTTTATTACTTTATTTTCACTGCTTGAACATATTTATAGATGGGCAAACTTTAAATTAATAAACTACTATACAGGAAAGGACAATAATGAAAGTAAGAAGAGAAATTAGTAAGAATTGTATTCTTTTAACCCTTGTTACCCCGGAAAAAAAGGACGAAATTGAGGATAATATTGAAGAAATGAAAGCATTAACCCAAACACGCGGGGGGAAAATAGTTAAGACAATTAAACAAAAAAAGACTCATCCGGATCCTGGATACTACTTTGGAAAGGGAAAATTAAAATCAACAAAAAAATTTCTAGACAAATATCCACAAATTGGAAATGTGATAGTAGAGGGGTTTCTATCTCCAACACAGCAAAGGAATATGGAACAGCTTTTAGATACTACTGTCATTGACAGGGAAGAATTAATTTTAGAAATTTTTTCAAAACGGGCAAAAACCAGAGAAGCAAAACTACAGGTTGAGCTTGCTGAATATGAATATCTTCTACCAAGGTTAAGAAATATGTGGCCTCATCTTTCAAGACAAAGCGGTGGCGGTTTTAAACTGAGAGGTCCAGGAGAAACACAGCTTGAAATGGATAAACAGATGATTCAAAAAAGAATATCCAATCTAAAGGAAAAAATCAAACAT
>CAZMFS010000139.1:0-5784 GCA_964565585.1 uncultured bacterium | reverse complement strand
ACTGTTGATAATGGAACTATGCATCTATGTGATTTATTGAATACTCCTTTAATAGGGCTTTTTGGGTCTACTAACCCGGATATAATTGGTCCAAGAAGTAAAAGAGCTAAAATTATTGAATCCCCCTTAAATTGTAAATATTGTGGGCAAAATAAATGCAGTAAAGAAAATTTTTGTATGGATAAAATATCGGTGGATAAAATATTTAAAATGAGTCAGGATTTTATTTTAAAATAAAACTTACTAATGCTTTTAATTATTCTATTGCTGTTTTTTTATTTTATTTTTTATTGAAATATATTTGTCCTGGGAAATGGTTACATCCTTTGTAAAATCAGGACAGTGTAATTTATTACCTTTATGATATTTTTTTTTACAGAATTCTCTCCATGCGCAAATACAGCAGAGTTTCCTATCGTCCTTGACCATTTTAACTCCTGAAATTTACTATCTTACCATAAAATCCAATATGATAGTTATCGTTGTTATAATACTTAGCTTTAATTTCTTTTTTGATTTGACTCTTATCAAGTTTCTGTTTATATATTACTTTACAATCTAGAACAATATCTGCATCAGGATGATAGGGAATATTCTTTTTGTTATTTTTATAATTTATGTTTAAATTCTTAATTTTATTTTCCTCATAAAATGATACACTACCGCAGTAATCAAAGATTTTTTTATTTACTTCATCAAAAAAGATGTTCACGGTAAAATATGGAATATTTTCAATATTTCTAAATGTATATCTATTTGGTCTTATATATGTAATAAAAACAGGTTCATACCATATATTGCCAATCATCCCCCACCCAATTGTCATAAAATTTGGTTTTTTTTTGTTATTAAGTGAGCCAATTAAAGCTCTTCCGTTTCTAACACTTTCATTAATTTTTTGTAATTCAGAATAGATTAAATTTTTATCCATAAATTCTCCTTTATTTATATATAATAGCAGGGATTTTGAAAATGTAAATATTATTGGTAACTGTAATCTGCAGTATTTTTCAGGATAGTTTGTACTTTTAATTAAAAAAACAAAATACAGACACAGATTTATGCAGATAATAATGAAATTAAGATTTCAGATTAATCTGAAATCTTATTTATTTTATGTAATTGGGTTACTTGAGAGGAAATACTTAAAATCAGCGGTAATCCGCGTCCAACTGCGTCAGGTATTTTTATTATTTGTAAATTATTTTTTCTAAGGTACAAACTACTCTGAAGTATTAGGGTTGTGAGATGTGCATTGTTTTGTAATCTGTAATCCGAATCATAAGAGTAAATACACAATAATGATTATATCTTTTCAATAAAAAAATATATTGATTTTATTTTAAAAACATTAATAATAAAAACAGACAACAGAATACAGAAATACCAACAAATATCTTGACATAAAACTAATAATGTGGTAGTTTTTTCTTGCTTAACAATAGGAGGTGCTTTGTATGTATGCTATAATAAAAACTGGTGGAAAACAGTATAGAGTAAAAAAAGATGATAAAATATTTGTTGAAAAAATTGATGCAGAAGAAGGTGAAGATATTGAATTTACCCCTTTAGCTATAAATGATGGTGATGACCTTATCGTGGATGAAGAGAAACTGTCTAAATCAAAAGTTGTTTGCAACGTAGATTCACATTTTAAAGATAAGAAGATAACAGTCGGTTATCATAAGAAAAGAAAAGGGTATAAAAGAACTTACGGACATAGACAAGAAAAGGTAGCTTTAGTTGTTAAATCTATAGAAGTATAAGTGGAGGTGATGGTATATGGCTCATAAGAAAGCAGTCGGTAGTACCCAGAATGGTAGAGATAGTGAATCGAAACGATTAGGATTTAAAAAATTTGGTGGAGAATATGTTAAACCTGGAAATATCATAGTTAGACAGCGCGGTACTAAATATAAACCAGGTGTGAATGTAGGATTAGGAAAAGACTATACTATTTTTTCAAAAGTAGAGGGTCATGTGAAAATGACTACTAAGCAGGGGAGGAAAGTAGTAAACGTTCTTCCTATAGAATAATAGATTAAGAGCTTATTTATGACAATGTTTATTGATGAAGCAAAAATATATACCCAGGGCGGAAAAGGTGGTCCTGGGTGCCTTAGTTTTAGAAGACAAAAGTATAGACCAAAAGGTGGCCCTGATGGTGGTAAGGGCGGAGATGGTGGAAGTGTTTATCTCGTTGCTACCAAATCAGTAAAAACTCTTTATGAAATCAAAAACAATCCACATTTTAAAGCTGAAAGTGGAGATTCAGGGGGGCCAAATAACAGGTATGGCAAATCCGGTAAAGACCTTACAGTATATGTTCCTTTAGGAACTTCAGTCTATGATGAAGAAAGAAATTTAGTTGCAGATTTAACTGAAGAGGAAGATGAATTTCTTGCTGCTAAAGGTGGTCGTGGAGGAAGAGGAAATAAATCTTTCCTTTCTAATTCCAATAGAGCTCCCAGAATCAGGGAGTTAGGTGAACCGGGTGAAAAAAATACTTTTATCCTGGAAATACGATTACTTGCAGATGTTGGGATTGTAGGATTTCCAAATGCCGGAAAATCCACTCTTCTATCAGTATTAAGCAATGCTAAACCAAAAGTTGCATCTTATCAATTTACTACTCTAGAACCCCAGCTTGGTGCTATAGTTTCAGAAAAAGGGTATTCTTTTGTAATAGCAGATCTTCCAGGATTAATTGAAGGAGCCCATAAAGGTGTAGGTCTTGGTGATAGATTTCTTAAGCATGTAAAAAGGACAAGGATTTTATTACACCTTATAGATATGGCAGGAATAGATGGAAGAAAACCCTGGGAAGATTATTTTCAGATAAGGGAGGAAATAGACAAATTTGATAGCGAGGTTTCTCAGAAAGAAGAAATTATTGTAGGTAACAAATTTGATATACCTGCTGCTGAAGAAAATTATAAAAAATTTCGTGAAAAAACTGGCAAAAACATAATTAAAATATCAGCTATATCCCACAAAAATATCAAGAAATTAAAACAAAAAATATTAGAAAAAATTAATGAAATACCAGAACCTGATTTTGAATCTAAAATTGATAAGCATAAAATCCATAGAGACAAAAGACATTTCACTGTCCAAAAAATTGATAACACTTTTTATGTTGAAGGTGAATACTTAAAAAAGACCCTCGAAATGACGGATTTTAATCTTGAGGAAAGTGTTAAACGAGCCACCGATATAATGAAAAAGCTTGGTGTTTATAAAGCGTTAAGGCAAAAAGGGGCCAAAGATGGTGATACTGTCGTAGTTTCAGACAAATTCAATTTTAAATATATAGAGGATTAAGAAATACTTGATAATTAAGAATACATATGCTATATTAAATTAGATTATAGGTAATGCTAAAGGGGGAATTATGAAAAAGAAATACCTTTTTATTTTTTTATTTGTTTTTGTTGTTAATCTATCCGCAAATAATGTTGTTCCCAAACAGGGGAATCCTCCTCCGTATCCTGGCCCAAGAGGTCAAGAATTAAAGGGAGAAAAAGTATACACTGTACAAAAAGGGGATACCCTATGGGATATATGTGCAAATAAGTTAAACAATCCATGGGATTGGATTAAAGTTTGGGAGAGGAATCCGCATATTGATAATCCCAACTGGATATATCCTAAAGATAAAATAACCCTTGACTTAACCAAGCCAATTAAAGATGCATATGTTTCAAAAAGCGAAGATAGAATTAAGGATAAAAGAATAAAAGGTGTTTTTAAATTTAAAGAGGATAAAGAACCAGCTAAAAAATCTGAGGAAACTGCAGGTAAACCGCTTCCTCAATCAGATAATATTTATGAAAAATCTACTAAGATGGAAATATCTAAAAAAGAAGTAGTTAAAGAAAAACAGGCTTCTGAAAATATTTTAGAATCTATGAGATTCCAGGCTGGATTTATACATGAAAATAATTTAAATAATTATGGAAAAATTGTTAAATCTGAGGATGATGATCTTATTACTCTAAGAAATTTTATATATATTGATATGGGACATAATAAAAAATATAAAGAAGGACAGCAATTAATAATATTTAGCTTTGGCAAAAGTGTTGAACATCCAGTAACATATGAAGATATGGGGAAAATGGTTAATTCTTCAGGTACTGCTTTAATAAAGAATGTTTCAAAAAACCTAATAAAAGCTAAAGTTAACAATCAATTTAATGATATTAGAGTTGGTGATTTTGTAGTTCCAGAATATCCACAGATAAATCTTTCAAAAGAAAAAATCAAACCTGATTATACCGTATATATTGTTTACTTAGAGGATGGTAAGTCGATTGCCGGATTAAATGAATATGTATATATTGATTTAGGAATAAAACAAGGTATTAGATCTGGAATGCATTTTAATGTATTAACCGGAAAAGACAAAGTTAAAGGTAGTAAAGGTATAAAAGAAGTACCTTCTGAGCTAAAGGGTGAGCTTAAAATTATAAATGCAAGAAAGAATGTTTCTACAGCAGTAATAACTTCTATTAGAAAAAATTATAAGATCAAGTCTGGAGATATAATTAAAGCTAAATAGTTCATGGAAGAGAAACATTATTATTTACTGTTAACATATTTTAAAAGTTTTGGGAAAAGAATATTTCTAAAGTTAATTAAAAAGGCTGGATCAGCGGAATCTTTATTTAAGGTTAAAAGTTCTTTTTTTCATGATATCAAAGGACTTGAATCTAAAAAAGTTGATCAATTTTTAGAAGAAAGAAAATCATTTAATTTAAAAGAAATTATCAAAGATCTTAATAAGAAAAATATTAAATATGTTGCTATAAATCAAAATGAATACCCGGAGAGGTTAAAAAATATATATGATCCTCCTTTGGTCCTTTTTTATAAAGGAAAAAAAATTAAAGATAAAAAATATCCTCTTGGTGTAGTAGGTACAAGGAAAGCGACTCACTACGGTAAAAAAACTGTAAGAAAGTTTTTACGCAAATTTGATAAAAGATTTTCTATTATTAGTGGAATGGCTTACGGGATTGATACTGAAGCACATAAAAATGCAATAAAAAATAATTTATATACTGTTGCAGTTTTGGGAAATGGAGTAGATTATATTTATCCTTCAGAAAATAGAAAATTGTATCATGAAATTATGCAAAGTGGTACTATTATAAGCGAATTTTTACCCACAACTAAGCCAAAAAGATTTAGATTTCCAATGAGGAATAGAATAATAAGTGGATTATCCAGAGGAGTAGTTGTTATTGAGGGACCTAAAAAAAGTGGTTCTTTAATTACTGCGAAATCTGCTCTAAGTCAAAATAGGGATGTCTTTACTGTACCGGGAAATATTTTTAAACCTAATAGTCAGGGTCCTCATAAACTATTAAGGAAAGGAGCTACTCCGGTTACAGAAGCTAAAGATTTTTATAAGTACTGGAAAATTAATTCCAGTAAAAAGAAAAATTTTAAAAAGAAGCTTGATTATGATTTTAATAAAAAGGAAAAAATAATTTTGGATAACATGAATAATTTTAAAGCAATTAATATCGATGAACTATTCATGAAAATAGATGGCAAGATTGCATTAAACAAGTTATTATCCGAATTATTTAAATTAAAAATGAAGGGTATAGTAAAAGAACTTCCAGGAAAGAAGTTTATCCTTGAAGAAAAGATTTAAAATTATTATGAAACTTTTGTTTCATAACTGTGTTTATATAAAGGTGATTTTATGACTGCAAAATATAATAAATTATTGGAATTATTTGTTGACAATCATTTTAAAAAAGAAGATGG
>CAZMFS010000138.1:0-5832 GCA_964565585.1 uncultured bacterium | reverse complement strand
ATGATTAATCTTGATATTTCCCCCATATATTTTATATTCATTTTTTCCAATAATTTTCTCACTTACATTAAAATCTCCTCCATACATCTTTACATCCCCATTAAAATACAAAGAATTAATTGTTATATCCCCACCTTTTGTTTTTAAATCTCCATATGTTTTAATATTTACGGGAATATACAATTTGATGTTACCTCTTATTTGATCCTGATTCTGAAAAAGATAACTCTTACTTTCTTTTAAATCCAGCTCTTTTCCATCATATTTAACTTTAAAACGCTGCTGTATGGCTGATTTTGTAAGATTTTCAAATTCAACTTTCATGTCTTCTCTATCTTCTGTAATAATATCCAAATTGCTTTTAATTAAAGAAACATCAAATTCAAGATCTTTATCACTTAATTGGAATTTCATTTTATACCTCCTAATTATTTATAAGATCCATAGCTTTATCAAAAGATATCTCACCATTATCAAGCTTATCCAGTATTTCCTTTTTTCGCTTCTTATCTTCTTCACTTTCCTTCATGGATTCGACCCCTAAACTATTTTTTGCTTTGGATAACAAACTTTTAACTTTTGGATAAGAACAATTTAGAATCCCCTCAACCTTTTTTATATTTCCTTCTGCATATATAAATACTTTTATAAATTCCAGCAGTTCTGAATCCAATCCTATTAAATTATTTGATTCTTCATTATCAAACTCACCTCTTAGTGTTACATCACAATCTTTACAGTAATACTCCTTAATAACCAGTTCACCTTCACAAATTGGGCATTTATTTAACATATCTATTACCTCCTTCATTGATAAATATAGCAACAATATTAACATTGTCAAGTAATATGTTAATATTATTAACCTTTTTATTAATTATTTTAATATGAATGTTAATTATATTAATTTTTATCTAAACAAATTTCTTCTTGATAATTCATAAAAATGTTATATTTTTAATAAAGAAAAAAATAGAAGAAAGGAGTGTATAATATGAGCAAAAAAAATAAGGAAACGTATAATTTTCAGACCAAAACGAAAAAAATGCTTGATATTATGGTTCATTCAATTTATACCCATAATGAAATATTTTTAAGAGAACTTATTTCCAATAGTGCTGACGCACTAAATAAGGTGAGATTTAAATCTCTAACTGAAAAAGATATCATGGATGAGGATGAAGATCTTAAAATTAAAATAGAAGTTGATAAACAAAACAGAACGCTTTCTGTAATTGATAACGGTATAGGAATGACCTATCAGGAAGTTATTGATAATATTGGAACAGTTGCTCAATCAGGTTCCAGTGATTTTATTGAAAAATTACAAAAGAAGGAAGATGCTTTTGAACTTATTGGAGAATTTGGTGTAGGATTCTATTCATCCTTTATGGTTTCAAAAAAAGTAACAGTATTTACAAAATCTCCTCGTTCAAATGGAGTTAGATGGGAATCAAAAGGAGAGGGTCAATTTACTATAGAAGAATATAATAAGGAAGAAAGAGGTACTATAGTGAAACTTCACTTAAGAGAAGGAGAAGAATTTGATAAATTTCTAAAAAAACATAAAATTCAAAACCTTGTTACAAAATATTCTAATTACATCCCATATCCTATTGTAATGGATTTTGAAAAAAAGGTTGAAAAAGAAGATTCTGGTGAGAAAAAAACTGTAACGAAAGAACAAGTTCTTAACTCTATGACTCCTATCTGGAAAAAATCTAAAAATGAAGTTGAAGAAGAAGATTATATTGAATTTTATAAAAACAATTTTCACGACTGGAACGATCCCTTTGATATAATTCATACTAAAGTTGAGGGATTAGTAACCTATGATGCATTAATGTTCATCCCATCTGAAACTCCACCAAATTACTACCAAAAAGATTTTAAACCTGGTATAAATCTTTATTCAAAACAGGTATTCATTATGAAACACTGCGATAATTTATTACCTGATTATCTAAATTTTATCAAAGGAGTAGTTGATTCACCTGATTTTTCTTTAAATATTTCAAGAGAAATGCTACAAAAAAATAGCCAGATAAAACGAATAGGAAATAATCTAGAAAAAAAGATTCTAAAAAAACTAGAAAAGAAACTGGAAAATGATAGAGATAATTATGAAGATTGGTGGAAAAAATTTGGTACTCCTATTAAAAGTGGTATAGCGGAAAATCCTTCTTTGGCAGATAAATTAGAAAACCTATTACTCTTTGAATCATCTAACTCAAAAGATTCTATGACTACACTCAAAGAATATGAAAGCAGAATGCCAAAAGACCAGGAAGAAATATACTATTTGGTAACTACTGAAACCGATAATCCCGAAAATTTACCACAAATCGAATCCACACTTGATAAAGGGTATGAAGTTTTATTTTTTAATGAACCTGTAGATGAATTTGTAGCAAATAATATGGATGATTATAATAACAAAAAACTTAAATCATTAAATAAAAGCGATAGCAATATTGATGAATCTGAAGAAACTAAAAAAGCAAAAAAGGAAAGTAAAAATCTTCTTGAAACAATAAAAAACAATCTAGAAGGAAAAATTGATGAAGTAAAAATCAGTAACCGATTGAAAAAAAGTGCGGTTTGCCTCGTAACAGATGAAAGCGGAATGTCCATACACACCGAGGAACTTCTTAAAAAAGCTCAAAATATTCCATTTCAGTCTAAAAAAATATTAGAAATAAATCCCGATCACAAAATATTTAAAATAATGAAAGAGGAATACGATAAAAATAAGAACTCTGAACTAATAAAAGAATACAGTGACCTTCTTTATGACCAGGCAATGATCATGGAAGGAATGTCAATAGATAATCCAACTGAATTCGCAAATAAAATTTCTGAACTAATGGTCAAAGCTAAAGAAGATAAAAATGAATAAATTAGTTTAATCTGATAATTAAGGAGGGGCGATGAAGCTATCGAGTCTTTTAAATGAAAATTTAATCTTTTTTGATGTAGAACTTGATGATTATAAAAAGGTCTATGAACTTGTTGCTAAAGAAATATCCAAGCAGTATAATCTTAATAAAGACAATATTTATGAAGCTTTTCTTAAAAGAGATAAACTGGGTCATTCTTTAACTCCTGATGGTATCGCCCTTCCCCATGGAAGAATAGATAACTTTGATGATCTAATTGTATCGATTGTTAAAACCAAAAACTATCTGGATATAGCTACAGGTAAAGCCAAGCTATTTATAACCCTTCTTACAAGCAATACGGGTTCTCATCTTTACTTAAAATCACTAGCAGGTTTTGCTCAGCTAATCTCAAAATATTCGGAAAATGTTCTGAACCTATCAACAAAGGAAGAATTTATCGATTTTATGAATTCTCTGGATATTAGAATAGATGAACCTGTGAGAATAAAAGATATTATGGATAATGAAAAAGTTGTTGTTAAAAAACAGGAAAAGTTAACTAATGTAATGGACAAAATGAAAAAACATGATCTAACCTATCTTCCTGTTGTGGATGATAATGATCAATACATAGGTAAAATTGAAATAGTATCAATTCTCAAAATTGCATATCCAAATTATGTTCTAATGATGAGTGATCTTTCCTTTCTGGAAAATTTGCGTCCATTTGAAGATTTTGCAAACAAGGAAAAAGAAATGACTGTAGAGGATTTATACATAGAAGATGACAAGAAAACTATACATAAGAATAGTACCATAATTGAACTTGGATTTTTATTGGTTAAAAATAACTGGCACCATATTACAGTAATTGATGATGAAAACAAAGTTCTCGGAACAATTACTGCAAGAGATATGCTGCATAATATTATTAGAGCTTAGAAAATGATTCATATGTATCTTGCCCTTGCTATATTTATATCAGCTTATTTTTTTATAGTTTCAGATAAAATTGAAAAATCCCTAATTGCAATGTTTGGGGCATCTCTTATTCTTATATTTAAAATACTGCCCCAGCATAAAGCTTTTGAGCATATAGATTTTAATGTTATATTTCTTCTTATTAGCATGATGATTCTTATAAAAATAATAGAAAAAACAGGAATTTTCCAGTATCTTGCAATTAAATTTGCCAAAAAAGTAAATGCCGATCCAATCAAGATAGTTTTAATTTTATTTTTCATGACAGCAATCTTTTCAGCTTTTCTTGATAACATAACCACTGTTTTACTTATAGCACCGGTTTCAATATTAATTGCAAATGAACTTCAGGTTTCCCCTATACCATTTTTAATTGTTCAGATTTTTGCATCAAATATTGGAGGAACGGCTACCTTAATTGGTGATCCCCCAAATATTATGATCGGCAGTGCTGCAGGATTAACATTTATGGACTTTATCACTAACCTTGCCCCTTTAATTGTTATTCAACTCATACTTTTTGCTGTAATTTTTCATTTTTTTCTTAAAAACAAAATTAAGGTATCCAATGAAAACAGGGCAAGAATAATGGATTTTAATGAAGATAAACTATTAAAAAAGCCACAATTATTAAAAAAATCATCTGTAGTAATAATTGCAGTAATTATTGGTTTTATGATTCATGGATTTGTAAATCTTGAAGCAGCTTCTATAGCACTTATGGGAGCAATGTTTCTTACTGTAATAAGTGAAATAAAATTTGAAGAAGTACTTAAAGAAGTTGAATGGATTAATATATTCTTTTTTGTAGGTCTTTTTATAATGGTCGGAGGGTTGGTAGAGACTGGATTTATCAATCTTGTAAGCAAAAATGTACTGGGCCTTACCAAAGGTAATATCAAACTCACTTCTGAAGTCGTACTCTGGTTTTCAGGTATATTTTCAGGTATAGTTGATAATATACCATTTGTTGCTACAATGATTCCTCTCATAGAAAATATTGGAGCCAAGCTCGGAGAAACGGCAATTCTTCCTATATGGTGGTCTCTTGCCCTAGGCTCATGCTTGGGAGGAAACGGTACCCTTATAGGTGCTTCTGCAAATGTTATTATTGCAAATTTTGCTAAAAAATCGGGAGAAAAAATAAGTTTTATAGAATTTCTAAAATACAGTATACCTGTAACATTTTTATCATTAATAATATCTACTGGATATATTTTATTGCGATATTTTTAATTTGATTCTTTTTTATTACTATCAATTTTTTCATACATATTTTCTATCTCTTCAATTTTTTCTTTTATCTTTTCATATTCTTCTTTATCCAAAGTTTCTCTTATATTTTGAATATTTTGTTTGATAATTTTTAGTTTACTATCAATAATATCCTTAAAATCATTTAAATCTTCTATTAAATCATAAAAAATATAATCTTTATCAACAAAAAAACGTTCCCTTAAATTTGAATTTTTCAACTCATTAATAGATTTTTTTAAAATGAAATAAGTTTTACTCAAACTACTGCTTATGTAAAATGAAATTATAAAAGATATAGCTAATATAAAAATTAATTTTATAACTGTTTGAACAATATTATTAGTTATATAGCTAATGCTGAGATAGCTGGAGTTAAACGATATAATTGTGATATTTATAATTATTACAAAAGATATAAATATTTCCCAGAAAAGATTCCACTTTATTTTCATAATCAAATCCCCATTATTTTTTTTATATAATTATAAATTTTTGAGAAAACCTCTTTAAATTTTTTTCTTATTTTTTCTAATTTGCCGTATACTACATTCGGCCTGCTAAAATATTTTACAATGCGTTTAACTTTAATATTTTCAGTAACCATATTCTTAATTTCTTCTATTTTAAAATTATCAAGAGGTCGGGTTTTAATTGATATTGAAGAAAGCTGAGAAATTACGCTAAAAGTATCTCCCTTTTTCCATAAAAGATT
>CAZMFS010000137.1:0-5845 GCA_964565585.1 uncultured bacterium | reverse complement strand
ATAAAATAGTCTCTCCCTAACAATCAATATTGAAGTAAGTAATATATTTAAAAATTTAATTTGAAATATATTGACTCAATCTTTTTAATATAAATAGCACTTGAAACAATAATGTAATATAATTCTTCATTAAATACCTAAAATTATTTTAAATAAACATTCAACAGAACTGTATATTCTATTTCAACAGAGAAATACTAATTAGCATTTCTCTGTTAAATATTTGCTATTAACACAAATTTTTTTACAACATAAAACCTAATTAATAATATTTGCCAGGGATTTTATCCTATCAAGCCTGCATTATAGTTCTCTCGTATCTTCTTCCTCCTCTAAATTTTTGTGGAAAAACTCTCTTTCCCTATCAAGGAAGTATGTAATAACCGTTCTAATCAATACTATCGCTCCCAATATCGCCATATCTTTCAATGTTCTATGAGTTAAGGTATTTATTATATCTGCAACGATTAAAAATTCAAGACCGAGAAGAAGATATGATCCAAAAACATATCTCAATCGATCTCTTTTTAAAAACATACTTCTACCTTTTAACCGATTTATTTCGGTTTTTATGAATCTATGCAGCGTTAGAAGTGCTCCCGTAACAAATATTAACACTCCAATAACTGCAATACCTTCGGCAATATAAGTTAAAACAGACATAAAACCTCTTTTCTTTTACAAACCCGTACGCTCAAGCCAGTATAAAAATCCAATAATGATTAATGATAAAGGAATTATAACAATCCAGGGGTTTACATTGAAAAGCTCCGGCAATCTAATATCTCCAAATTCTCCTTTTTTTAATAGTTTTTTGTTTAATTTTGGGTACCACTGGGCAAAAAGAGCTGCTCCTATTATTATACCGGCAACTCCCCCTATTAAGGCATCAAGATTTCCCTGTCCAACTGCTGCAGAAATTGTACCGGGGCAATAACCTAAAGTAGCGAACCCCAATCCAAAAATTAATCCACCCAGCACTGATTTTCCAAATGATCCTGATTTGGGATGAAGCTCTACAAGTCCCATAGATTTCAATGTATATATTCCAATCATACCAACAATTATAGCGGTAAGAATAATTTTTATTACTGTAAAATCTGTTAAAAGAAGCTGGCCAAGAATTATATCATAGTTTGCAACCCCGCCCTTCTGTAAAAGAAACCCAAAAATAATACCTGCCAGAAGAGCTAAAAAAAGCTGCAATTTATTTTTTGAATGTAATTTTTTGAGCATATTATCACCCTATCCTATTAAATTGAAAATAATTTGAGCCATAATGATTCCTCCTGCAAAAAAGGCCAGAACTGAAATCCAGCTGCTAACGGTTAATTGCAGCGTGCCGCTTATACCGTGTCCACTTGTACACCCTCCAGCCCATCTGGCTCCTATTCCCATAAGAATTCCTCCAGCAAGTGCTATCACGATCCTTAAAACAGGAGTATTTCCAAAGGTATTAGCCCAGAGAGTCGGAATTACTGCTGCTTCAAAACTTCCTGAAAATTTAGCTGAAATAAATGAGCCAATAATAATACCCAGTACAAACATCCATTCCCAATCAACTTTTGGTACAAATTCCTTAAAATAAGGCTTCTCATTTACCTTCTCTCCAATAAACAATTTTTCAAGCATCCCGGATGTTCTTGCAAATGCCGTAGAACATCCGATAGGTTTGTTAGATATAAAAAAAGTTATCCAGCTTAATACTCCAATCCCTATCCCCACGGCATAGGGAGACCATGATTCCAAAATAAGCCAGCTCATTAATACCTCCTAATTTAGAAAATTTTCATAGCCGGTCATTCCACCTGCCACATTGTTAATTTTTGTAAAACCTTTCTGTTCTAATAAAGCACAGGCAACTCCCGATCTATGCCCGCTCCCACAAAGAACATAATAGCTTTCTTCTTTATTTAATTCTTTATAACGTTCTCTTAATTCTGGTGCTGGGATATTTATACTTCCCTCGATATGTCCCTGTGTATATTCTCCTGGAGCTCTAACATCAAGAATATTTATCTCTTCTTCTTTTTTCTTAACAAATTCCGGCACTGAAACTATATTAAAATGAGCAGCTTGATAACCAGTTTTAACCCACTCTGGAAGTTCTCCCTCTAAGAATCCTATCGAGTTATCAAGACCAACTCTTTGAAGCCATGTAACAGTTTCTTTTGATTTAGCCTCATCATCAGCTACAATTAATATATTTTTCTCCGGTGGAATTATCCATCCTGCAAAAGTTGGCATGTTTCCTCCAAAATCGATATTGTAGGAATTTTTTATATGCTGTGAACCAAATGCATCATAGCTTCTTACATCAAGAACAATATTTTCATCTTTTTGTTTTTCTCTCTTAAATTCAGCAGGATTCATAGGTTTGATTTTGGAAAGATTTTTGATTAGTTTAGGACCCTCGGTATTTATTATAGTACATCTGCTAAAATGATCGGGAGCAGGAGGCATATCATTTGTTAAACTATGAATAAATTTATCTTTGTCAGTCATCTTAAAAGGTTCATTGTATCTTTTCTCATATCCAATGGTGCTTCTCCTTTTTGCTCCCATAGCACGACCGCATAAAGAACCTTCCCCATGAGCAGGTAAAACTTCACAAAAGTCGGGAAGTTTTTTTAGCTTTTTCAAACTCTCAAATAATTTTCCGGCCAATTCTTCGGCCCTATTTGGAAATAGATCTGGTCTACCAACATCCCCGACAAATAATGTATCACCTGTAAAAACTACTGCCGGTTCGGAGCCCCTTCCAAGATCAGTAACAATATAATTAATATGTTCCGGCGTATGTCCGGGAGTTTCAATAACTTCAAATTTCATATTTTCAATTTCAAAATTATCTCCTTCTACTAATGCTTCATGCTTAAAATTACACCCAGCTGACTTAGGAGCATATATTTTTGCTCCTGTTTTTTCAGCCAGATCCATATGCCCTGAGATAAAATCTGCATGTAAATGGGTTTCGAGTATATGTGTAATTTCAAATCCCATCTCCTTTGCTTTTTTAATATAAACATCTACATCCCTTTTAGGATCAACTATGGCACATTTTTCACTACCAGCAATCATATAAGAACTATGAGCTATCTTTTTTACATAAAACTGTTCAATATACATATAATCCTCCTTAGTTATTTAAATATAGAAAAAATAGAAAACTAATACAGTTAAAATTAAGAATATTATAGTTATTCCACTACCAGCTTTTAAATAATCTTTATTTTGGTATCCTCCCGGGGTCATTAAAAAAGCATTTACCTGATGGGTGGGAAGTATAAAAGAATTTGCTGCCGTAACTCCTACCAGAAGAGCCAGAGCAGTGGGATCAATTCCGCCAATATTTTGCATTTTTAAGACTAAAGGAACAAGAAGAACTGTCGCTGCTACATTTGACATAAACAGAGAAAAAAGTGTAGTTAATACCCCAATAACTGAAAGAATCAAAACTGGATGCTGCCCCTGTATAAATTTTACCAATCCATTTGCCAGAAAAAGAGCAGTCCCGGATTTATCCATTGCTATGCCAAGAGGAATCAATCCGGCAATTAAAAATACTACTTTCCAGTCAATAGACTCGTATGCCTTTTTAATATTAATTACCCCTGTAATTATCATTAGAAAAGCACCTGATAACAAACATAAAGAAATCGGCATATTTGAAATAAAATTTAGAGAGATTGCTCCAATAAAACTTAAAATAGCAATCCACGCTTTTGAAGGTTTTTTTTCTGTAACCTCAAAAGGAGTTGGTACAACAAAACTATCATCCAGCTTAAACTCCTTTAAATTCTTCCATAGTCCATAAAAAATAATGGTATCTCCCGGTTTTATAATTTTATCAGAAAAATCTCCTCTATAGCTTTTTCCGTTACTAAAATAAATTACTGGCTCAACATCGTATGTTTTTCTTATTGCAAACTGTCTTATAGTACCGCCCACAAATTTTGATTTGGCAGGTATAATTACCTCTGCAAAACCGGATTTAGTTCTATCCCGAAGATTATCAAACTTTTTTTCAGCCTCTTTTTCCTTCAAATCGTATTTTTGAACAAATTTATCTATATTTTTTTCATTGCCAAGAACTGCTATTCTCTGATTCTTTTCAAATTCTGTGTGCCTCCAGGGGGAATATTTTATATTTTCTCCCTTACTTATAGCCAATATGTTGAGGTTAAAATCTGTCCAAATATTTGAATTTTCACAGGATTTTCCTACTAAACTGCTTCCCTCAGGAATTATATAATGTTTTATACTATGGGGTAAATGCCATGTTTCAATGAGCTTTCTCTGTGTGGATTTATCACTAACAGAACTGTCTGCCGAAGGAAGCACAATATTTCCAAAAACAAAAAAATACAGTACTACGCCAAATAATAAAACAACTCCCACTGGAGTAACATCAAAAAACTTAAATGTGTTAAAGTTATTTTGTTTTAAAAGGTCATTTAATACGATTAAAGAACCGGTTCCCACCATTGTTAGGGTGCCTCCTACTATAGCCGAAAAGCCAAGAGGCATTATCAATCTGGAAGGAGATATCTTTTCCTTTTTTGAAATCTGTAACACCGCGGGTAAAAAAAGAGCAGTGGCTCCAATATTTTGCATAAAAGCTGAAAGAACTCCTACTGTCGAAGAAATCAATCCAATTAACTTTCTATGGCTTTTACCAACAATCTCAATAATAAATTTGGAAAACTTATCCATAATTCCTGTATCAGAAATGCCCTTACCCATTATCATAACGGCAATCATAGCTAAAACTGCATTACTGGAAAACCCCGAAAATGCTTCAGATGGCGTAATTATATCAAGCCACACAAGAGATAACATTGAAAGAATTGCAACTATATCAATTCGTAATATTTCAAAAATAATAAATATAACTGTTATAGCTAAAACAATTAAAACTGTTAATATTTGTGGAGTCATAGGGCCTTTCCTTTTATAATATTCTATTTTAATATTATATAATAGATATTGGATGCAATCAAGACAAGAGTTAACTTTAGCTAATTTTTCACATAAATAATTTATCTGAAATATTTATTTCTTTAATATTTGTTATTAAAAGGTTTATCATCTAATCTGCTATAAACTCTATTTTTAAATGCCTGAATACGCCACGAGATACTACCAAATAATTTATATATAAATTTACTTTTTAGAAGTGGTTTCTCTATATATTGAAATGCTTCTTCCGGAATTTTTCTATTATTTAAAATAGATTCTGCCACTAACTCAAGTGATAGCTTTATATTTTTTGCAATCTTTTCTGCTTTATCAAGCGGTTTTCCGTTGATTGCAGCTCCCATGCCAAGCATTAATCCTCCCAACCACTCCATATTACTATCTATACAAAATTGTTTACAAATGGAAATAGCTGTTTTATTTTGTTCTGCTTCGGGAAACCCACAATTTGATATTGCTAAAAATTTTTTTTCTTTAGTATTTGTCTTCCTTTGATTTTTCTCTATTAAATCAAGCAATCTAATAACAGGAGCCGGTAAACTATCTACATAAAGGGGAAAACTCAACACCAGTATATCTGCTTGTTCGACATCTTTTAAAAGATTTGACCTACTTATTGCACTTTTAAGATCTACAGCCGTATATCTTATTTTGATATTAAATTTATCATTGTTAACTTTTTTTATTAAATAGTTTCCAAGAGAGGCAGATGTACTGGATTTTGCCCTTGGGCTTCCAATAATTAGCATTAGATTTTTATTTTCTTTCAACTTCACTCCTAATGTTTTCTAGAATATTTTTAATTTTCTTCTCAACAGTCTCTTTTTTTTCATCCTGGATAAAAACTACACTATCCGAAACAGGA
>CAZMFS010000136.1:0-5846 GCA_964565585.1 uncultured bacterium | reverse complement strand
TGAAGCTTTTTGGAGCCGATCATGCAAATGTTCAGCCTCATTCGGGGGCTCAGGCTAATATGGCAGTTTATTTTGCTACCGTTGATCCAGGCGATACTGTAATGGGTATGAAACTTCCCCATGGTGGCCATCTATCTCACGGTAGTCCGGTGAACTTTTCTGGAAAACTGTACAATGTTGAATCCTACGGTGTAAATAAAGATACGGAAATGCTTGATTATGATCAGATTAGAGAACAGGCAAAAGAAGTTAACCCAAAGCTCATGGTAGTAGGAGCTAGTGCTTATCCAAGAAAAATTGATTTTGAACCGTTTGAAGAAATAGCTGAAGAGGTTGGAGCTTATTTAATGGTAGATATGGCACATATAGCAGGATTAATAGCTGCTGGATTGCATCCAAATCCAGTGGGACATTCCGATTTTGTAACTACAACAACCCATAAGACCTTAAGAGGGATCAGAGGTGGAATGGTTCTTTGCAAGAAAGAACATTCTAAGTCTCTGGATTTTAATGTGTTTCCTGGAACACAGGGAGGACCTTTAGAACATGTTATTGCAGCAAAAGCTGTAGGGTTTAAAGAAGCAATGACTGATGAATTTAAAGAATATCAAAAACAGATTATCAATAATGCAAAAGCATTAGCAGAAAAACTTCAGGAGCTTGGATATAGACTTGTTTCCGGCGGTACTGATAATCATCTAATGCTTGTAGATGTTTTATCCTCACTTGATATGACAGGTAAAAAAGCTCAAAATATCTTGGGTAAAGCTGAAATAACTGTAAACAAAAATACAATCCCCTTTGATTCAAAGAGTCCGTTTGTTACAAGCGGTTTGAGACTCGGCACACCTGCTTTAACTACACGAGGAATGAAAGAAGAAGAAATGAAAAAGGTGGCTGAATTAATTGATAAAGCACTTAGATCAGGCGAAGATGAAGATGTTATTGAAGAAGTTAAAAGTCAAGTAGAAGATTTATGTAGGGAGTTTCCTCTATATCAATATAAATTGAAAGATTAGAGATGAGTAGACCTGATTGGGATAGCTATTTTTTTGAGATTACTAAATTGGTAGCACAGAGAAGCACCTGCCTTAGACGCTCGGTAGGTGCTCTTCTTGTAAAAAATAAACGTATTTTAGCAACAGGCTACAACGGGGCACCTTCAGGGTTAGAACACTGTATCGATATCGGATGTATGCGTGAAGAGATGAATATACCTTCAGGTCAGAAGCAGGAAATCTGTAGGGGAACACACGCAGAACAGAATGCATTAATGCAGGCTGCAAAATTTGGAATTAGTGTGGAAAAAGCTACCGTATATGTAACACATTTTCCATGTATTACATGCTCCAAGCTTTTAATTAATGCAGGTATTGAAAAAGTTAAATACATCGATGACTACCCTGATGAATTATCAAAAAGAATGCTTAAAAATGCGGATATTGAGGTGGAAAGGATGAAACAATGAAATGTCCCCACTGTGGAAAAGACAATAATAGGGTCGTGAATTCCAGAGCGTCAAATAATAATAATGCCATTAGAAGAAGAAGAGAGTGTAACAATTGCGGGAAACGTTTTACCACCTATGAAACAATTGTTGAAATTCTTCCACGCATCAAAAAGAAAGATGGGAGAAGAGAAGAGTTTGATAGGTCAAAGCTTGAAAAGGGTATAAAAAAAGCATTGGAAAAACGTCCTATTTCCGCAGATAAAATTGAGGAAATAATAGATAAAATTGAGAGAAAACTATACAAAGTCGAAGATAAAGAGGTACATTCAAAATATATAGGAGAACTGGTGATGGAGCAGCTAAAAGAGCTGGATCCTGTTGCTTATGTTCGATTTGCCTCTGTATATCGGGAGTTTAAAGATGCAACTGATTTTATGGAAGAATTAAAGCATTTTATGGAGAATCAGAAATAAATATGTTTGTAGGTGGGTTGTTTTTTAAGGATAAGAATGGTGAGATAAAAGAACTTACTATTAAATTCCTATATGATAAGATACAGCAGCTTTATTCAGAAAAAGATATGAAAAAAGAGGATATCGAAAATCTTCTTTCCGTTCTTTCATTATATATTCAATCAAAAAAAGAAGACAACTTGATAGAGGAGAAGGAAATCAACAACCTGATAAAAGGTATAAAAACAGATAGAACAAACAACAGTTTTTATATAGATAACAGGAAACATGATTATAAGGTTTTTAAAAATTTTCTCAATAGAATAAAAGCCAAAGTACCCAAAAATATCGAAGAAAAAATATTTAAGGACCTGAAAGAGTTTTTACAAAGGCTAAAAAAAGATCTGGGATTGGTAAATATAAGCAGTAAAACCTACAAAAATATCGTCCATGATATTTTTGATAAGTATGGAATAGAATATAAAAAAGATAAAAAGTTATCATTTCCATTGGATGAACTACTTTTGATATATTCAAAATACTCCCCCTTCGAAGCAGGAGAATACTTCAAAGAAGTTGTAAATTTCTACATTTTTAAGAATTTTTTATATCATAAAAAATTGAGAGAATATGAAAATGAGAAGTTGATAAATGTTTATAATTTGAACCCTTTTGAAGTTGATGTGCTTGATATTGTTTCAAAAAAAAGAAATATAAACAGCAAAGAAATCGATTTAGCAAAGAATGTTATTTTTTATGAAAAAAAGATATACGATAAATACGATAAAGATAATAAATATTTGTTTCAAATAAACAAAAACGAATATGATGAACCATCTATAGTATATTTGGATAATTATTTAAAATATGATGAGAACATTAAGAGTTTTACGTTTAGAAAAAATGAAAACTACTCTCTTTTTTCTATGGATGAAACTATTTTTCCGGTTTATTCAAGTATTTATAATGTGGAAATAAATATAGATAAATTTAAAACCTATAATAGTTCAGAGAAATTTGAACTGCTTGAAAATCTTGTTAAATATATTAGAAAATTTTATCAGAAATATAACGAGTATTTCTATCTGATTAATTTATTGAAAAGAAGAAATCTATATATAAAAATTTTTATTGATATTGCCAATCCTGACTATAATCACTTTTTTACTTCGTATCTTAGAAAGTTGCTTAAGCAGGATGATATGATAAAAATTATATTGTACAATGATAATAACAAAATTAAGAAAACTGCTTATGCCGAGTATGCTAGAGAAAACTTTTTAATGCAGCTGAATATTGATTCAAGGATGTGGGACGAACAGATGTTTAGCTACTGTAAGAGGAATAATATTTATTTATTAAATTTAAATTAAAAAAAAGGAGATGTTTATTATGAAAAAAACATTGTTAATTTTTGCCGTAATTATATTAATTTTTGCAGGATGTTCGAATAGCGAAGCTCAGAAGGAATCAAAAAAAAGCTCTAATGAAAAGCAAACAGAAACTCAAACTATCAAAAAAATGCCCGAGTTCGAACTAAAAAATATTGATGGAGAAACTGTATCTTCAGATGATTTTGACAATAAAGTGCTGCTTGTAGACTTTTGGGCTACATGGTGTCCCCCATGTAGAAAGGAAATTCCTGGTTTTATTAATCTTTATGAAAAATATAAAGATAAAGGTGTAGAAATTATCGGAATTTCTCTGGATAAAGATATGGACAAACTTGAATCTTTTGTAGATGAGAACAAAATTAATTATACAGTACTTATAGGAAATAAAGAAATAGCTGATGCATTTGGCGGGATTCAGGGTATTCCAACCACATTTATAATTGATAGGAATGGAAATGTAGAATTTAAGCAGGTGGGATTAGCTTCGGAGAAGAAATTTGAAGAAGAACTAAAAAAAGTTTTAAATAAATAATTATAGAGCAAATAAAATATTGATATCTGGATATGTATAGTGTAATAATTGATAGCAAAAATTCTAATATAAGCTGTGAGGGTAATTTAAGGATATGCTTATATTCCAGCTGTGATAATATTATAACCAATAAGGCTGTTGATTTTATTAACAGCCTTATTGGGGGAAAAAGGGCATCTAAGAATTTTTTTCTTAACGATCTTTTTAACTATATTTCTAGTGAATTTGAAATAGACAAACTGGAGGTATCTTACAAGATAAACGGAATTACCCATAGAAGAATAGAAAAATACAATACAACATATCTGGGTATAGGAACCAATAAAGGTAACAGAGAAAAAAATATAAGGAATGTCTTAAATTTAATAAAAGAATCAGATAAAATTATGCTGGATGATATATCTTCTATTTACGAAAGCGATCCCGTGGGTTTTAAAAATCAAAATAAGTTCTATAATATGGTAATGAAAACAAGAACGGTTTTGAAGCCATCTTTGCTTTTGGAGTATGTTAAAAAAATTGAATATCATATGGGCAGGAGATGGAATAAAACCAATCATCCCCGGATAATTGACATTGATATATTATATTATGATGATAAAATAATAAATAATAAAAAGTTAAATATTCCTCATAAGGAGATATATAATAGAGACTTTGTTTTAATACCGTTGCTCGAAATAGATAGCGAATTTAAGGATCCAACAAATTTTAAAAAATTGGGAAATTATGTTGATAATTATAGCTCTTTGAATAGAGTAATAGATAAAAAGGAGTTATTATGAGGAAAACTATTCAAGATTTATATAATATGAAAAAAAAAGGGGAAAAGATTGCTGCTGTAACTGCTTATGATTATTCAATGGCAAAAATCTTCGATAGAGCAGGAATAGATTTTATTCTAATGGGTGATTCAATGGGAATGGTTGTTTTGGGTGAGGATACCACCCTTAAAGTTACCATGTCAGATGTAATAAATCATACCAGAGCAGTTGTAAAAGGGAGTGAAAACTGCTTTGTTGCTGCTGATATGCCTTTTTTATCTTTTCAGATTTCAATAAATAAAGCTATAGAAAATGCAGGTAAAATAATTCAAAAGACGGGATGTTCGGCAGTTAAAATTGAAGGAAGACATATCGATTTAACCAAAAAATTGGTAAAGATAGGTATACCGGTGGTAGCGCATCTCGGATTTACTCCTCAATCAACTAAACAATTTGGAAAAAATATAGTGAGAGGAAAAAGTGAAACTGAAAGGGATTATATCATTGACAGCTCCCAAAAGCTTGAAAAGGCTGGAGCCTGCATATTGGTACTGGAGGCAGTGCCGGAAAATCTTGCAGGTAAAATATCAAACGAACTTTCAATTCCTGTAATTGGTATCGGTTCGGGTAGAAAGTGTGATGGAGAAATTCAGGTTTGCTATGATATTCTGGGATTATATCCCGATTTTAAACCTAAACACTGTAAGGTATTTAATGATGCAGGTAGATCTGTTAAGAATGGAATAGAAAAATATATAAATGAAGTTAAAAATGGGAAATTTCCCGGAGAAGAAAATGTATTAAAAAAATAGGGGGAAAAATGAGAAAAACAGGAAATATAGAAAAGATTAGAGAAATTGTAAATGATCAAAAATTTAAGGATAATAGTGTAGGATTTGTTCCTACTATGGGATATTTACATGAAGGTCATCTATCTCTTATTCGAGAATCGGTAAAAAATCATGATTTTACTGTGGTCTCTATATATGTTAACCCTACCCAGTTTGCACCTGATGAAGATTTTGAAGAATATCCCAGGGACATTGATAGAGATATTCAACTTTGTGAAAAGGAAGGTGTAGATTTGATATTTTCTCCCGATGATGAACTAATGTATCCTGAAGGGTTTCAAACTTATGTTATCCCCGGAGAATTGAGCAATGTTCTATGCGGTGCATCAAGACCTACATTTTTTAAAGGGGTATGTACAATAGTTACCAAACTGTTGAATATTGTTAGACCTCATAGGGCTTA
>CAZMFS010000135.1:0-5867 GCA_964565585.1 uncultured bacterium | reverse complement strand
ATCATTCCGGGCATTGATATCTTTGCTCCACTTCTTACAGATACCAGTAAAGGATCTTCATTGTCTCCAAATTTTTTATCCATATTTTTTTCAAGTCTTTCAAGATGTTTAAGAATTTCCTCTCTAAGATTATCCCAAAGCTTTTCTCCTTTATCGAAGTATTCTATACATGTTGGAGCATCGATTGTAAATCCTGGTGGAACAGGTATTCCAATATTTGCCATTTCCGCAAGATTAGCACCTTTTCCCCCAAGCTGTTCTTTCATTTCTGTTTTACCTTCGGTATTCTCATCACCGAAAAAATAAACTCTTTTTCTACTCATACACGCCTCCTTATTTTTAATTAACTACTATGTGTTCAAATTTAACCACTTTGTTGAAGAAATCGGAAATTTCTTTTAGCAAAGCCAGTCTGTTATTTCTTAAGTTTTTATCTTTGTCCATAACCATAACATTGTCAAAAAATTCATCTACAACAGGTTTAAGTTTAATTATTATGTCAAAAAAATCATTATACTTTTTATCTTTTTCAAAACTCTGTAGTTTTTTATAATACTTTTTCCATTGTTTGTAAAGTCTTTTTTCTTCGTCTTCCTCAAGAAGGTTCTTTTCTATTGATTCAAACAGCTTCTTATCGTATTTTTCAATAGCTTTGTATACTATATTATTAACTCTTTTAAATGTAAAAGCAACTTTTTTAAAATCTTTGCTTTTTGAGAGCTTTTTAAATGCTTTTGCCCTTTCAAATAACTTTATTATAGTATCATTTTTAGTTTCGACAACTGCTTTAACAATATCTTTTGGAATGCCTAGTTTTTCAAATTGATATTCTATTCTTTCCCACATGAACTCCAGAAGAAGATATTTGTTATCTTCTTTTGGATATAGGGAATAGAGATAATCTACTATATCAAAAATTTCGAGGTCTATCTGTTTTTGTACCGAAATAGAACCGCTTTCATATCCCAGAATAATTGCTAAAACACTGTTAAACTTTCTTTTTAAAGCGTAGGGATCCTTAGAACCCGTTGGAATATATCCATTGATAAATGCTCCCACAATATCATCGAGCTTATCAATAACCGAAAGATATTTTGCATCCTCTGTTTTGGGCAGTGTTTCTCCCCATTTTTCCGGATAGTAATGTTCTTCAATGCCTTTAGCTATCTCTTCTGAAAAGTTGGCTTCAAGCAGATAGTATTTTGCAATATTTCCCTGCAGCTTTGTGAATTCTTTACCATCTTTAATCATTTCGGATCCAATATCTATCTTGGAGTAGTGAGCCATTTGTTTTGCTTTATCGGTTGTATGGAATTTTTCTATAGCTTTTTCAAGCCTTTCTGTTTTATCTTTTAAAGTTCCCAGACCTTCAATCCAAACAATCCGGGATAGCTTGTTGTTTAACTCATCAATTTCTTTTTTGGTATCCTCCTGCCAGTAAAAATAGGCATCATCTAGCCTTCCGTTTAGAACTCTTTGGTTTCCTCTAATAACTTCTTCGGGGTTGTTAAAAGAGCCGTTAGCTACAAAAATAAATTTTGGTATAATATTTTCATTTTTATAAAGGCTGAAGTATCTCTGATGCTGACTCATTGCTGCAGATATAATTTCAGGAGGAAGTTCCAAAAACTTTTCATTAAACTCCCCTTCTAGTACAAGAGGAGCTTCCACAAGATTGGCCACTTCATCTATCAAATCAGAAGAGTAAAAAGTATCAGCATTATTTTTATCAACAATCTTTTCAATTTCTTTTCTGATTAATTTTTTTCTATTTTCAAAGGAAAGTATTATTTCTGATTCTTTAATTTTTTTAAAATAATCATCTATATTCTTAATTTTTCTTTTGGGATTATCTTTTTGCCTTAATAGGTATGTTTCCTTTTTTGATTTAACTTTTGCTATTTCAATATCAAGAAGGTTCTCACCCCACCAGGTTTGAAGCCACCTAATTGGACGGGCAAACATAAACTTTGTAGAATTCCATACCATTTTTTTGGGTACATCAATGTTTTTAACGATATTTTTAAGATTATTTTTAACTAGATTTTTTGTCTTTTTCCCCTCTATGTGTTTAACAACGGCTAAATATTTTCCCTTATCTTTTTCTTCCCAGTAAAGGTCTTTTTCATCTACCCCGTTTCTATTTATAAAAGAGGTGTATGCTTTTGTTTTATTATTAGAATCATCAAAACAAACATTTTTTGGTGGTCCAACTCTTTTTTCTTTTCTATCCGGTTCTTTCTCAACAACATCTTTAAAAAACAGGACTAATCTTCTGGGGGTGGCATATTTTATAGATTTTTCAAAATCAATATTGTTGTTGTCTAGTAATTTTTTAAAGTTTTTGTGAAAAGAATTAATTGCATTATTTATATAGGAAGCCGGTAGTTCTTCTACTCCGAGTTCTATTAATATATTTTTAGGCATTTTCTTCCCCTTTGTTTTCCTGTAACTCTTTATAGCTTCTGGCACACAACTGAGCAAGATCCCTTATCCTCTTTATAAACGAAGTTCTTTCTGAGACAGAGATGGCTCCTCTAGCATCAAGAAGATTGAAAATATGTGAGTTTTTCATGACAAAGTCATAGGCGGGTCTTACCAGATTTTTATCTATAAGTTTTTTGCAATCTTTTTCATTGGACTCAAAAGCTTTCCATAGACTATCTATATCTGCTTCTTCAAAATTAAATACTGAGTGTTCGTACTCATTTCTTTTATAAATATCCCCGTATTTAACATTTTCATTCCATTTGATATCGAACATGGAATCTACTTCCTGTATATACATTGCCAGTCTTTCCAATCCGTAGGTTAATTCTACACATATAGGATCAACTTCCAAACCACCTACTTTTTGAAAATAGGTAAACTGGGTAACTTCCATACCATCAACCCAGACTTCCCATCCGAGTCCCCATGCACCAATTGTAGGAGATTCCCAATCATCCATTACAAATCTTATGTCGTGATTTTTATCAGAGATTCCTATAGCTTTTAAGCTATCAATAAAAATTTCCTGTATATTCTCCGGTACAGGTTTTAATAAAACCTGGTATTGAAAATAGTGCTGTGTTCTGTAGGGGTTTTCCCCATATCTGCCATCTTTTGGTCTCCTGCATGGTTCTACATAGGCTGTTTTCCATTCATTTGAATCCAGTGAGTGAAGAAAAGTATGTGGGTTGAAAGTCCCGGCACCCTTTTCTACATCATGGGCAAAAAGGAGTACTGCTCCCTGTTTTTCCCAAAATTTGTTTAATCTGTCGATAATTTCCTGAAATGTTATCATATTTTAAATACCTTTCTTTTAACGGGCTCGTCTTTTAATATAATTAAAAAATAGTACTTTTCAACAAAAAAGTTTTCTATATCTTACTAATATTTTAGAAAATATTGAAAATAAAAGATTTTTCCTTCTTTAGAAGTAGAATTTTTCCTTTAAAAGGCGATAATAACTCTTCATCATTTTGAGACAGGTATTTTTCATAATATATTCTATTATTAGTTTTTCTTGAAATTCTTTTATTCTCTTTATTACTTTTAACATTTGGATAAATTAAAAATTTAAAATTTTCGGGTTTGTTTATAGTAATTAGCTGAAGTATTTTGGTTAAATTTTTCTTTTTTATGATATGTTCTAAAAGTTTAGAATTAATTTCCTTAAATAGCGAGTCAATGTCTATAATTAAAAAGTTTGACTGTCTTTTTATGAAATGATTAACAATTAAGGCTGGAGGGTTTTCATTCGTATTAAAGCGGATCCTTTCCGGGGTTTCTATATATTTTTTGCTAAATAGTTCTTTTAGATCGATCTCTTTTCTTTTTCCCTGGATTGATATTTTAATAATGTGCATGTTAATTATGTTTAAATCGCAGTTAATTTTTACAGTATTTGAAGAATTTTTTTCTGTAATTAACTTGGGAATAGCTTCATTATTGGAATTTAAAGATAGTGAATATTTAAAGGATGTATCCGAATTTGAAAGAGCAACAGTATCAATCGTGCTGTTTTCTTTTATTGTAATTCCGTAGCTTAAGCTATTAGATAAAAAAGGTTTGTTTTTAAATAGATCGATGCTGCGTGAGGTTTTAAAGAAGATAACAGGGCTGGATTCAATTCCTTTCTTTTTTAGAATCAAACTTAGCAATAGAGATGAATATAGGGGGTTTTTTACAGGATTAAGATTTTTATTTGAATAATTAATTAATTTAAAAATATTATTATTTTGGTAGTTAATGTTTTTGAAATAATTAATAATTTCCCGGGTATCTTCCTTTTTAGCAAGTCTGTCATAGAGAGGATCTTTTTTGGCTTTTGGAGAAACTGAATTTTTTAATATGTGCCTTAAATTTTCATAGGATTTATACAATATTACCTTTAAATCGATTTCTTTTTCTAATGGATTTTTCATATAGTTAAGTTTCCAATAATATGTTTTATAATTGTAGTTGTTGCTCTTTTTATGTTTTAAAACCTGGGCGGATAAAAATTTAAGGCTGATATCTTTATGAACTTTTATTTTTATCTCTTTTTTAAATGTATTACTTACACTTTTAAATGTTTCTTTTAACGTGTAGATTTTGTTTTTAAATTTTTTGCTGTAGGTTAGATACATTATTAAAGGTGTTCGAATGGATTTAATTTTAATATCTATTTTTTCCTTTTTTATATTATAACTCATATATCTATTAATGGAGGAACTCTTTAAATCATAAGAGATATATTTTATATTTTTTCTCTTTAAAATTTTGAATTCATTTATTCTAGTATTTTTATCTGAAGAGAACGGGATGCTAAAACTATAGCTTTTTTGGGAAGGTAGAATTTTTATAACCAGTGTTTTTTTTAATTCCATTCTATGGTATCTATTTATATTATAGCTAGTTCGATCTTCAAGAATTATATATTTGTTATCAGAAAGTTTTGAGTTAAAGGTTTCGGGAGGGTTATATTCGGAATTCATAGGATGTATTAAAACTGTAAAAAATATAAATAGAAAAAGATGAAAGACCAAACTTTTTTTATTCATAATAGAAAATCATATAATCCTTTCTTATTGAATGTGTTTTTCTTAGTATTTTTTTAGCTGTTTGCTTAATTTGTTTTGTTCCTTTTTTATATATTTTATTCTCAATTATATATGATATCGGAGATTTTTTATAAGTTTTAAGTTTAAAGGAATAAAGGTTGTTATTGATATTACTATTTAAAGTAGCTGTTTCTAGTTTTAGCTTTTTTGACTCCTTTTTTATCAGTATTTTTTCGGTTATAGAAAAGATATTATCTATTTTTTTTAAAAAATAAGAATTTATGAGTGGAGGTTTAATGAGTATGTGGTGGTTATCCATCCATTTTAGATTGTTAATCCTGCCTTCAACTCTTAGTTTTAAATTTTGAAAAGAGGTTTTGTTAAATGATAGGTTGCTGAAGTTATAGCTGTAGCTTTTTATAGAGTTAGAAAGGAAATTATCTGTTAGCTGTTTTATGTAGTTTTTTAATTCATTTTTTGATTTTTTTAATAGAAAAGTTTTTATTTTATCGGCCATAGGACCTTGAATATTGAAAAATATTTTATATTTTATTTGATTCTGATTTTTTATTGATAAAACAGAAAAAATTTTTATGTCTGTTAAAATTTTATCATTTTCTTTGCTTTTTAGAGATATAGAATGCATAAAAGATATAAAAAATGATAGAAAAAGTAGAACATAAATGATTTTTATTAGTTTTTTCATAAAAATTCCAATACTTTCTTAGTTGATTTTTGAGTATTATAAGTTAAAATCCAGGTGGTGTAAATAAGTTTAAATTTTATTACAGAGGGGAATCAGGTGAAAAACCTGAACTGCCCGGCAACTGTAAGCGGAAC
>CAZMFS010000134.1:0-5888 GCA_964565585.1 uncultured bacterium | reverse complement strand
ACATCTTCCATTGTCAAAAGAAGCACAAATAGAGGCAAGAACATTGATGTTATCAAAGTATAATATTTTAAAACCTGCCCATGGAGAACCGGTTGCAACACCTACACAGGATATGGTTTTAGGATTATATTATATAACAAAGGAAAAAAGCGATCAAAGAGGAGAAGGAAAAATATTTGGTTCTCAAAAAGAGATAATAAAAGCATTACATAATGATGAAATAGATATACATGCAAGAATAAAACTTAACGGTGTTAATGAGATTAAGGAGAAAGAAGATTGGGATGTTGAAAATATAAGAAATCCTGACAAATGGGAAGACTACACCACCGTGGGAAGAGTTTTATTTAATTACGAAGTGTTACCAGAAGGCTACAGATATATAGATCTTTTATTAAACAAGAAAAATATAAATAATGTAGCGTCTGAACTTGTTAAAAACTTAAGTAACAACGAAGTTGTTAAAGCTCTTGATAATATGAAAGAGGTTGGATTTAAATATTCAACACTATCGGGAACAACATTCTCAATGGATGATTTATTAACTCCTGATATTAAAAACGAGCTTATAGAAGAAACCCAGGAAAAAGTTGATGAATATTGGGATAACTATAGAAACGGTATAATAACAGAGACAGAAAGATACAACATGGTAATAGAGGAATGGACTCATACAGATGAGGCTCTTACTGATAAAATGATTGAAAAAATGGCCAAGGATAAAAAAGGATTTAATCCAATATATATGATGATGGATTCAGGAGCAAGAGGCTCAAGAACCCAGATATCTCAGCTTGCCGGTATGAGGGGGCTTATGCAGAAACCTCAGAAAAAATTAACTGGTGGAGTTGGAGAAATTATTGAGAACCCAATTCTTGCTAGTTTCCGTGAAGGACTAAGTGTACTTCAGTACTTTATTTCATCTCATGGAGCTAGAAAAGGTCTAGCAGATACAGCTCTAAAGACTGCAGATGCAGGATATCTAACAAGAAGACTTGTAGATGTTTCCCAGGAAGTAGTAATTAAAGAGGAAGATTGTGGAACTGTACGCGGTGTTGAAATGGGAGCATTGAAAGATGGAGAAGAAATTATAATACCTATTTCTGAAAGAATTAGAGGAAGAGTTTCACTACATGATATAGAAGATCCGGAAGAACCCACGGAATTTATAGTTCAATCAGGAGAATTTATAGATGCAGAAAAAGCTAAAAGAATAGAAGAACTGGGTATCGAGACCGTTTATGTAAGATCGGTACTTACATGTGAAAGTAGAAAAGGTGTATGCAGTAAGTGTTATGGACATAATTTAACATCCAAGGATCAGGTTGAAGTTGGACAGGCTGTTGGAATTCTTGCTGCACAGTCAATTGGAGAACCTGGAACTCAGCTAACATTAAGAACATTCCATGTTGGAGGAAGTGCTTCCAGGGTTGCAGAACAATCAGAGATAAAAGCAAAAGTTGATGGATATGTAAAAATAGAGGATGTTAGTAAGATAAAAGACCGAGAGGGAGAAGATGTAGTAACCAACAGATCCGGAAAACTTTATCTGTATGATGAAAACGATAATAAAAGATCACAGTTTGAAGTACCTTATGCTGCAAAATTAGAGGTAAACGATGGAGATAAAGTAGAAAAAGATGATATATTGTTTGAATGGGATCCATTTATTAGACCTATTATTGCAGAAAAAGATGGCAAGGTTAATTTTAAACATATCATCGAAGGAAAAACTATAGATGAGGTAATGGATTCTTCAACTGCTACAATACAGAGAGTTATTGTAGAAGATAAATCCAAAAAACTTCATCCAAGAGTTGTAATTGAATCAGACAGTTCAGAAGAAAATGAAGAGGGTGAAAAGAAGAAACACAGAAGTTTATATTACCTACCTGTAGGTGCTTATCTAATTGTTCAGGAAGGCGATGAAATTAAAGCTGGTGACCTAATTGCAAAAACACCAAGACAGGTTGGTAAAACTAAAGATATTACAGGTGGTCTACCAAGAATAACAGAACTGTTTGAAGCAAGAAAACCGAAGAAAAAAGAGAAAGCATTTATTAGTGAAATAGATGGAAAAGTAGAATACGGTAAAATTTCAAGAGGTAAAAGAATAGTTACAGTTGTAAACGAGTTTGGAGATAAAAAGAAATATAAGATACCTCTTGGAAAACAGATACTTGTAAATCCAGAAGACAGAGTTAAATCCGGGGATAGATTAACTTCAGGTAATATAAATCCACACGATATATTAAAGGTAAAACGATTGACTTCTGTACAGAAATATCTATTAAACGAAATACAGGAAGTATATAGAATCCAGGGTGTTGAAATAAATGATAGACATATCGAACTTGTAATTAGACAGATGACAAGAAAAGTAAGAATAACGGACCCAGGAGACTCATATTTCATGCCTAAAGAACTTGTGGATAGAAATAAATATATGCAGGAAAATGAAAAACTAGTTTCTGAAGGAAAAGAGCCTGCGGCTGCTACACCGGTACTTCTTGGAATTACTAAAGCATCGCTAAATACGGATTCTTTCCTATCAGATGCATCTTTCCAGGAAACAACAAGAGTACTTACGGATGCAGCAATAGAAGGACAGGTTGATCATCTGGAAGGACTGAAGGAAAATATTATTATAGGACATCTGATACCCGCAGGAACTAATGCCAAACAAAATAGAGATATAGATGTTTTAATTAAAGATGAAGAGATATCCGAAATTGAAATGGATTTAGAAGAGTAGTATAGATAATGTATTTACCACAATAGAAGGGTTTTTGCCTTCTATTGTGGTGAATTTTGAAAATAGAGCTTGACATTAACAATATTAATGTTAGTATTTTGTGCACGAAAAAAAGGAGGAGTAGATTATGCCAACAATTAACCAGTTAGTTAGAAAAGGCAGAAAAAAAGTTACTAAAAAAGGTAGAGCTCCTGCACTGGAAGGATGCCCTCAAAAAAAGGGTGTTTGTGTAAGAGTATCTACTGCAACACCTAAGAAACCTAATTCTGCTCTTAGGAAATATGCAAGAGTTAGATTAAGTAATGGAAAAGAAGTTTCTGCTTATATCCCTGGGGAAGGTCATAATCTTCAGGAACACTCAATTGTTCTTGTAAGAGGCGGAAGAGTAAAAGACCTGCCAGGTGTTAGATATCATATTGTAAGAGGCGCTTATGATTGTGCCGGAGTTGAAGGCAGAAAAACAAGTAGATCAAAGTATGGAACAAGGAAAAATACTTAAATTTTATATTGGAGGATTTTATGGCTAATAAAAAAACATATAAAGAAAAATATAATAATTATGAAGAAATGCTAGTTGAGAAAACTATTAACAAAATTATGCTGGATGGGAAAAAGAGTCTAGCTAGAAACATTTTTAATGATGCCATAGAACATGTTCAGGATATTACAAGTGAAGATGGTCTTACAATTTTTAGAAAAGCTATTGAAAATTTAAAACCTGAATTGGAAGTAAAATCAAAAAGAATAGGTGGTGCAAACTACCAAGTTCCAATACAGGTAACACCTAAAAGAAAAAATTCACTTGCAATTAGATGGCTTGTAAAATATGCTAGAAGCCGTAATGATGAACATGATATGGAAAAAAAGCTTGCAAAAGAGATTGTAGAAGCAAGCAAAAAAGATGGTGGAGCTTATAGAAGAAAAGAAGAAATCCATAGAATGGCTGAAGCAAATAAAGCTTTTGCTTATTTTGGATAAGAAAAATTAGATAGGGAGTAAAAGTGTCAAGAAACGTAAGTTTAAATAAACAAAGAAATATTGGAATAATGGCCCATATTGATGCCGGAAAGACTACTACAACCGAGAGAATTCTGTATTATACTGGCATTACCCATAAAATAGGGGAAGTTCATGATGGTAATGCAGAAATGGATTGGATGGACCAGGAGAAAGAACGTGGGATTACAATTACCTCAGCTTCAACTACATGTTTTTGGAAAGATCATCGGATTAGTATTATAGATACGCCAGGTCATGTTGATTTTACAGTAGAAGTGGAGAGATCTTTGAGGGTACTTGATGGAGCTATAGGTATTTTTTGTGCAGTAAATGGCGTGCAATCTCAATCAGAGACAGTTTGGAGACAGGCAGATAAATATAGTGTTCCAAGGCTTGCTTTTATTAATAAAATGGATCGAGTAGGCGCCAATTTTTTTAGAGTTGTTGAAGAGATTAAAGAAAAATTAGGTGCTCAGGCAGTACCTATACAGTACCCAGTTGGAAAAGAAGACGATTTTGATGGTATTGTTAACCTTTTGGAGATGAATGCTTATATATGGACCGGAGAGCAGCTTGGAGCAAAGTATAACATTGAGGATATTCCAGAAGATATAAAAGAAGAGGTAAACAAGTACCGAAAAGAGATGGTAGAAGGTATTGTTGAAAACGATGAAAAATTATTTGAAAAATATTTAGAAGGCGAAGAAATTTCTGAGGAAACATTAAAAGATAAAATTAGAGAATTAACAATAGATAATAAAATTGTTCCAGTTTTATGTGGATCTGCATTTAAAAATAAAGGTGTTCAGCCATTACTTGATGCAGTAGTGAATTTTCTACCTTCTCCGAACGATGTTCCTCCCGTAGAAGGGAAGGATCCTAATACCGGAGAATGGCAAAAAAGAAAAGCAGAGGATGATGAACCTTTTGCAGCACTTGCTTTTAAGGTTAATGTAGATAAATATGTGGGAAAACTGGTTTATGCAAGAGTTTATTCAGGATCACTGGAAAAAGGTTCTTATGTTTTAAATGTCAATAAAGATAACAAAGAAAGAGTTGGAAGAATTGTACAGATGCATGCAGATAAAAGACAGGAAAGAGATGAACTTTATGCGGGAGATATTGCAGCCTTTTTGGGAATGAAAGATGTTACAACAGGAGATACTATAAGCGATCTGGATAATCCAATTCTTTTAGAAACCATGGAATTTCCTGAACCGGTAATCTCTGTAGCTATAGAGCCAAAATCAAAAGCAGAAGAAAAAAAATTATCAAATGCAATACAAAAATTATCCGATGAAGATCCAACATTTAGGAAAAAGGTAGATCATGAAACCGGGCAAACAATTATTTCCGGAATGGGAGAACTTCATTTAGAAATATTAGTTGATAGGATGAAAAGAGAATTCAATGTTGAAGCTAATATTGGAGAACCTCAGGTTTCCTATAGAGAAACAATTTCAAAGAAAATTGAAGTAGAGGGAAAACACATAAAACAAAGCGGCGGTAGAGGTCAGTACGGACACTGTGTTATTAGAATGGAACCTATGCCCCGTGGAATGGGATTTGAATTTGAAGAACAGATTAAAGGAGGGGTTATTCCAAAAGAATATATTCCTTCTGTTAAAAAAGGTATAGAAAATGCAATGAGCAGTGGAATATTAGCAGGTTATCCTATTGTTGATATCAAAGTAACTCTTCTTGATGGGTCATTTCATGAGGTAGATTCATCAGAGATGGCATTTTCTGCTGCCGGAGCTAAGGCTTTTCGTAAGGGATTAAAAAAAGCTACCCCCGAATTACTTGAGCCTATAATGGATGTAGAAATACTTACTCCAAAAGAATATATGGGTGATGTAATAGGGGATATTAATGGAAGAAGAGGATCTGTTAAAAGTATGGAACCAAAAGAGAACATACAAATAATTAAAGCAGAGGTTCCTTTATCCGAAATGTTTGGTTATGCAACAGCGTTAAGGACTATCACTCAGGGTAGAGCTAATTATAGTATGGAATTTTCTTATTATGATGAAGTTCCTGAAAATAAACGCGAAGACCTAATTGGTGAATAGAAAATATAGGAGGTAAGAGATGGCAAAGGAAAAATTTGAAAGAAATAAGCCGCATATGAATG
>CAZMFS010000133.1:0-5904 GCA_964565585.1 uncultured bacterium | reverse complement strand
CTATAATTGCGTTGGGTCTTATTTCACCTATCTGTTCATCTTCATAAATCCGGTCTATGAGTTTTTCATCCTTTATAAACATCTCCATGTTCTGCTTAACAGTTCGGGCAATTTTTTTTATATAATTCAGCGAGGTTCCAAACTCATCTACCGTAAGTTCTTCGGTATTTTTATCGATTTTTTTTGAAAATTCTATAAATGATCTAAGAGCATTATACCACAGACAGTTTATTTCTATGCACATACCTATTCTTGGAGTAACAGCCCTGTTGTAAACTCTTGCATCCATCCATGTTAGCCCTATCTGTTCTGTTTTAATATCAAGCAGTTTGTATTCATTGATCATGAAAAAATTATTTTCTCCAAAAAGATAATTCAGAATAATCTTTTTCATATACTCAAAAATTTTATTTTTCTTTTTTTGAGTATTAAATTCATCAACAAGTTCCCATGCTCTTATAACAAACCATAAAGAAGCATCAATAGTATCATAATTATTCTCACTTTTTTGTCCGATAATCATATTTGGAATAATTCCCTCATAAATTAAATCACCGTATGTTTCAAAGATTTTGTATATCTTTTCCTTATAATTTTTTAGAAAAGAAAAACTCTTAATCGAGATGAAAGTATCACGTCCCCAGCAATAAAACCATGGATACCCTGCTACAATATCATTTTTGACATAAAAATCTTTGAGTGAGAGTTCCAGTAATTTTATATACTGCCTTTTAGTAAACACATTGCGATCCGAAAACATTATCTTGTCCGCCGAGATTGTTTTCTGTTTTAAAACATGATCAGCCGGAAGCAGATTTTTAGGATAACGATTTTCAATCTCGCTTATAATCTTATCAGGGTCCTCAATCTGTTCATCCGAATATAATATATAGGATGTTTCACCGGGCTCCAGACCAAAAGTTATAAGAAATGGAGAAAGCAGATCCTCCACGGCATCATATCCCCTTGCAGCTTCTATAGTATAATAATTATTATTATAAATAATCTCATCAAGATTAATATCTCCACTGGAAATATAAGTATAGACTCCTATATTTGTTGTCTTGTTTTTCACAAAACAGCTTTTTTCATAAATATCTACCTCGGATTCGTTATCCTTCCAGTATCCGGGGCTATTGATCTTATGATGATTTCTAAGAGTATACTTGGGCCTTATCGAAAAATTATAAAATTCATTTGATAAGTTTTTAAACTTAACCAGCGTTATATTTTTGTATTCATGCATTTTTATTTCTTTTAAAATAGATATTTTTTTGGAAAACGGTTTAGAAGAATATAAAATCGAGGGGTAAGGTCGCAGCCAGGTTTTAATTATATGCTGATAACCCTTGGGATTTAAACAATCCAGATAGCTATTTGTATCAAGATAAAAGGACTCAAGTCCTGTATCAATTTTTTCCTCCTGGCTAAATACCAGATGATTTCTTGATTTGTTTTCTTCGGCAATCAGCAACCCATTATATTTTCTTTCATTAACCATGTTGCCAAAACCAAGGGCATAGTTTCCCATTTGATTTGTTAGCAGCCACTCATGATGAAAAACTTCTCTTTTATAGTATTCATAACTCATTTTTATCCCCTCCAAAAATTACCGGGATAATGTTATTTTTAACTATGCTGTTCCAGCTTATTAATTTACTTATCAATCTTGCTGAATCGAATCTTTTTTTATAGACTTTTCTGTCTAATACTTTTACTAATTTGTCAAATACTTCTGATACATTTTTTTTAAGTATCTCTTTTTCCAGTTCGGTTCTTTCTTTAATATCGAGATTTTTTAATTTATTTTTCAATAAATCTAAATCCAAAAAATCAACCACATGATACATATCCGGTTTTATATCGGTTGCTTTTAAAAGATCTGTACATCCACATGAACTGCTTAAAATAGGTATTCCCCCATAAGGCAGTGTTTCAAGCTGAGCAATACCAAAAGGTTCATAAATCGAAAACCCTAACTCAGCATCCGACCCTTCTCTCAAATCCAACCAGGATGCCCCTTCGGGAACACGATTTCCGCATGCATGTTTATTGAAACCAAATTGATTAATAAATACAGCTTTTATATTTTTTGACTTGGCATTAAATATATTAATTGATTCGTAAATATTCTCTTCCATCCCAACTAGATCCGGCCATCCCTTTCTGTGCAGCACCGGCCATCCGTATTCTCTCTCCATTTTATAAACATCATAAGATTCCCTGCCGTGCCCAATAAGTGTTGATAAAAGAATATAAAAGCCTTTTATATTATTCTTTCTAAATTTTTCATCCAGATTTTCAAGAAAGGAGATATCTCTCCACAATCCCTTGCTTCTTACCAGCCTTGTAACATGTGTAAAAACCAAATCAGGGATATAGTTGAAAAGATTTAAACAGTATTTCTGCAAAAGGTTTTTACTCTGAAGTTTTTTCTCAAATGTAATGTCCCTTGAAGTAACTCCATTGAATACTGTTTTAAGCTTTTTTTCATCAGTATCGGGTTTTAGAAATAAATATTCTTTTTTTATCAAATCACTGACCGTGAAAATATAATCAAATTCATTTGTTTTTTTTACTAACTCATTTCTATAATTATATCCAATTTCAGTGAACTCCCTTTCAAGAGATTTATTCTCTTTTCTGCATTGTTCCATTATATTATAAAAGGTAATATCATGACCGGGATGGCCCTCAACTATCGTTCTTACAGCGGGTATTTCATGTGCATAATATATTGTTTTATTTATAGTTGAACCGGTACTGTAATCTTTATTCATTTTCATTATCAGGATAGAAGGTATACCCATATATTCATGGGAAAAATGAATAATATTATATTCCGAATATAATTTTGCAATTATTTCATAATATGGAATTCCAATTCTAAAATACTGTTCATAATCCCAGTTCTTAAAACTCTCAGATTTGATATTGTATTTATTCCAGAAATCGTATTTATAATTATTAACAATACTCTCAAACATTTCATTAATATATACAAGTAGAATATCAACCTCGCTGCTTACAGTCCTATCACTTTCATGCAGAATTTTTCTTTTCCCATATATAATTTTAATATTATATTTCTTTTCAATTGGTTTAAATATTTTTGTCAGTCCATTTTCATCGTAATTTTCTTTACCGGAATAAAGCACAATTCCGTCTTTTCCCAGCTTGGCTATATCCGATCCATCTATATCAAAAAGCGGTCCATAAAGAAGAGATTTCTCAATTTTATTTTCATATTCAGCCGAAGTTAATAATCCAGCAACAACTGACCCTATTCCTCCCACTTTCTGCACTGCTTCATGAGTTATATGTACTCCACAAAAATTTTTCATAAAATATAGTATATTACTACCCTGTTTTTTATCAAGCCTGTAAAAAAACAAAATTTTTACTTGAAACCTATCTCATTTAACCTTATAGTTAATTAACTAACTAGTTAATTAATAAAGGAGTTGAAATGAAAGATAAAGTTTTTAAAGCACTCTCGGATAAAAACAGAAGAAAAATATTAAAACTTTTGAAAAGCAATGATGGTTTATTTGCAGGAGAGATTGCAAATAAATTCAACATTTCAAAACCCGCTATAAGTAAACATCTTAACATGTTAAAAAAAGCAGATTTAATCTTTAGCAAAAGGATGGGAAAATATATAAAATATTATATTAACATGAGTATTTTTGAGGAATTAATTTCATATTTTATTAATATTAAAGGTGATAAAAAGGAGGATTCATGAAAAGGTTAAAAAAATTTAAAAGTAGTTTGATAATTCTTGCGATTCAAACAATCGGAACGATTGTATTCTGGTTTGTTCTTCCATATGAAACAAAAATTCCCGTTCACTGGGGAATAAGCGGAAAGATTGATTCTTATGCAGACAAAACTGAAGGACTTCTTCTTTTTCTGGGAATAAATATTTTACTGTTTTTATTATTTTATTTCATGCCCAAAATTTCTCCCAAATACAGGAAAAATAAAGATAGATTTAAAAAAGTTCTGCCTAAATTTGCTCCAATTATTATATTTATGCTTGCTGCACTGCATCTTTTTAGTCTATACATGGGATTGAATCCGGAATTATCATATTCGGTTAATATTATTTTCGTTATTCTGGGAATAAGTTTTATATTAATAGGAAATCTGCTGCCAAAACTTCCTTCTAATTTTTATATGGGAATACGAACTCCCTGGAGCTTGACATCAGAAGAAAACTGGCGAAAAACCAGTAGATTTGGAGGATACGCTTTTATTACAGCCGGAATACTATTTTTTATTAGAGCTTTAATTTTGAGCTATTCTTTAGTATTAAACATAATCTTTTTCATAATAATTATTCTTTCTTCATTATCACCGATTATTTATTCTTTTTATCTCTATACTCAGGAAAAAAAATAATAAAAAAATAAAAAAAAAGCGGTGGAGTATATCCACCGCTTAATTGATAAGAGTAGTATTGGGATTACTACTTAATCTGTGAAATTTGATTCTTGATTTCTTCTGGTACTTTGTCTGTTTTTCCTGTTATAACAGGAGGCTTTATAAATGGCTGTCCGTTATCTTCCATAATTTTAATACCCTTTTCTGAAAATAAGAACTGTAAGAATTTCTTAGCAAGTTCTTTGTTTTCAGCATTAGAAGGTATTGTAATTCCATAAACCATCGGCGCACCTGTTTTTGTTATAGTTTCTCCTGGTTTCTTGCCGCTTACTTCAACTTTTGCATTTTTATAAAAATCAGAATATTCGCTTGTTTTTAAATTAATTTTGTTAGGCAGTATTACATATTCAATATCGTGTTTCTGGTCTCCCATTTTATGCTGCTGAGCTACTGATCTGTATATAAATAAATAATCAAGCTCGCCTGTTTCTAAAAGTGATAGCAAATCTACCTCTGCAGGTCTTACATATTGATTATCTTTACTTTTTAATTTTTTATCCAGATTGTTCACATCGGTATAATATTTATCAGCAAGCTGCCATACAAGAAGAGTCCTGTAACCACATGGATCAGCATTAGGATCACTTCTACCTACGCTTACATCATCACGAAGAAGAATTTTATACCAGTTATCACCATTAATTTCTTTGTGGTATTTACTCTGCTCAGTATACATAATAGACATCTCATTAGTAACAAATGAAATATTCCAATCAGCATATTCCGGCATTAGTAGCTTTTCTATAACAGAATAATCAGCACTTGCCATTATATCTGCTTTTTTATTTAATTCTGAAATTTTTCTTGCACATTTTCTGCTTCCTGCTGCTTCTCTTAATACATCAATATTAGGATTTTCCTTTTCAAAAGCATCTTCAAGCTGTTTGAAAGGAATAGTCAAACTACCCGCATGAAAGATTTTAAGCTTCTGTTTTTCAACCTTCTTTTCTCCGCAACCAATTAAAGAAAATGCAATTATAAGTGTTAATATTATTACTAATCCTTTTCTAATATTCATATCCAAACCTCCTTTTCGTTATGATTATAAGAACATATCGAAAAGATTTCAAGGATTTTTTCAACGGACATCGGATCAATGCAAAACACACAAAGCTTGAATGTAATACCTCTGAAGATTTAAAAAATTACTTACGTAATTTTTAGATTAAGATTAAGACTAAGATTAAGCTTACAAGTTAGGACTTGAGAAAGTTCTTAATAATCACTTCGTGATTTTTGTTGTTCGTCGTTCGTGTTCGAAAAAAAAGTAATGAAAATTACTAACGTAATTTTCGTTGTTAGTAATTCGTGTTCGAAAAAACATTTAAAAGTATTTAAATCTTATTCTTTTAGGATTATTATTTTTTATAATCGACAATTGAAAATCGTCAATCGCCGTCAGGCTTACTTCCTCCTAATGACCTTTTTTTTGTCATTGCGAGCGAGTGAAACGAG
>CAZMFS010000132.1:0-5918 GCA_964565585.1 uncultured bacterium | reverse complement strand
TTTATTAATTGCATTTTTTTTGGGACTAATTCCCTCTTCAAGAGAGTTTATGTTAATGTATTTAATACCAGGAAATTCTCGTATAATGTTTTCTGTAGAATCTGTTGATCTATCATTAACAATAATAATTTCCGGGGAAACACTTTGCTTTGTTAACGATTTTAACAAATCAGGCAAATCTTTTTCTTCATTTCTAGCAGCAACCACCACAGAAGAAGATAATTTTTCATTACTATTTTTCTGATTTGATTTTAATTTAAATATACCAATAAGAAAAAAAATAAGTGATAAAAAATAAACTGAAAAGGAAATTATTGCAAATAATTTTAATACAACCATTATTTAATGGCTTTACGGTATTTTTTTATTAATTCGGGATCTCCATTTTTCTCAAATGCAGTTCCAATAACAACTATATCGGCTCCTGCTTTTACTTTCTGTGATGCAATTTCGGGAGAGGAAATACCCCCACCAACGATTACCGGAATGGAAAGATTCTTTTTTACCAGCTTAATAATTTCATCCGGAACAGAATTTTCTGCTCCGCTCCCGCTTTCTAGATATACTGTTTTCATACCCATAAATTCAGCTGCTAAAGCATGAGCCATTGCAATTTCCGGTTTGTTTGGTGGTAGTGGTTTAGTATTGCTCATAAAATTCACTGCAGTTAATTCACCGGAATCAATAAGCATGTATCCAACAGAAATGGGTAAAATATCATGAGCCTTAATTAAAGGAGCAGCTTTAACATGTTCATCAATTAAATACTGGGGATTTCGTCCGCTAATAAGTGATAAAAACAATAATCCATCAGCATGAGGGGAAACCTGATTAACAGATGCTGGAAATATAATTACAGGAATATTAACCCTATTTTTTATTTTTTTAACAGTTTCAGTAAACCTGTTTGTAAGGGTTAAACTCGTTCCAACTAATAAAACATCAACACCGGCTTCTTCACATTGAGCGGCAAATTCAGCAGCTTCAGAAGGTTTTTGCTTATCGGGATCTATTAACACCCAAAATTTTTTATCCCTTTCTCCAGCATTTAAGATACTTTCATATGTCATAAAACTCCCCTCTTATTTTTTATTAAATTATAGCTAAAAAACTATTTTTTTCAATAAAGAAATAATCTCTTTATTATTTTTAAAGGTAATGGATAATAATTTCTTCAAATTCAGATTTTCTGGGTCTACCTCAGATAATAATTTGATCATATTATCAATATCTTTATCGCTAAATTTTATGAAAGCCTCTTTAATTCTATAGAATTTTTTCGTAGTATTGCCAACACTTTTCATAACCTTTTTCTGGTATTTTTTTAAATTTTTCTCAGAAAAATCATTTTTCTCAATAGCTTCACTTATTACTTCTCCTGCAATTGACCCTGATTCCAGCGCATTACCTATACCTGCTCCTGTTAAAGGATTTGATAATCTTGCAGCATCCCCTACAACTAAAAAAGAATCCCCATACATCTTTTTAAGCGGTTTAGATACTGTAACAGCCCCAGCAACAACTTTGCTTATAGATGCTTCGGGAAATCTGTCATTTATAAATTTATCTAAATAGTATTTAGCATTTTTTTGTTTTGTAGACCTTGAAGCAAGAACCCCAAGTCCGACATTTGCGCTTCTTTCTCCTTTGGGAAAAATCCAAACATACCCTCCAGGAGCAAGAGAATTACCGCCAATCATCTCTATATAGTCATTTTCTATCTTTACATTTTCAAGCTGGTAATTTAATCCAAATTCGATGTCATTAGGATCTAATTTGGTATTAAGACCCAGCATTGCTGGAATTTTTGCTTCAACACCATCCGCAGCAATTATTGATTTCGCCTTTACACTATAGTCCTTCAATCCTGTAATTCGGATTGAATAAAAATCTTTTTGTTTTTCAATAGAACTTACTCTACTTTTTGTTCTCACAGTAGCACCCTTATTCGCCGCTTCAAGTGCTAAATCAAAATCAAAAATACTTCGATCCAGGATATATCCCCGATCGGATTCATCATATTTCATTAAGGCTTCTTTACCGGTGGCAGATTTTAACAAAGCACCTTTTACTGGTCGGGATATCCACTTTTCTTTAATTCCTGTATGTTTTTCAAGCCACTTTTTACTAACCCCTTCTGCACAACGTATAGGCCTTCCAAATTCCTGTCTCTTTTCAACCATCAAAACATTAAAACCGTTTTCCGCAATCTTTCTGGCGGCTAATGAACCAGCAGGTCCTCCACCGACAACAACAGTATCATATAATTCCAATTTTAAACTCCCTTTTTGCCGATTTTATAAATTGCTCCCACCGGACAAACATTCTTACACAATCCACAATCAACACATTTATTTTTATCAATTTCAAGATAAGTTTCCTTCAAAGTTATTGCATCGTATTCACAAATCGTAACGCATCCCCCACAGTAACAGCATTTATTTCTATCTACTTTGAAAGCCATAATCCTCCTATCCCAAAAAGTATACTAATTTTATATAGTATTGAGGAAATATTATACTCTTTTTTCTTTGTAAAAAATAAACTTAAACAGTTTAAACCATTAACAATTATTATAACAAATATTAAATAATAAATATTTTTTCCAAAATTATTTTCAAAATAAAGTGTACTTGCAAAAAATAAACAGGTTAAAATTATTAAAGTATTATAGGTAAACTTATAACCGTATTTAAGAGGTAAACTCTTACTCTTTATGAGTTTATCACCTTTAAAATCATCCAAGTCTTTAACGATTTCTCTGAGGAGATTGATAAAAAAGGCAAAAAATATCAGGGGAAATATAATCGAATTGAATCCCAGTGAAATAATTATGCTAATAAAAGGAGTTACTGTAAAAAATGCTACCAGTAAATTGCCAATAAAACCTTTTCTTTTGAAATAAATACTGTATAAAACAACAAGAATTAAAACTGTATCGTTAAAGATCAGAAGAACCGGCTTAAATTTAAAATTAAGAAAAACAAAAACTACAAGAATTACGAAAAAAAATATCTTGGCTTCTTTTTTAGTAATAACGTTGCTGGGAAGCGGCCTTTCAGGTTTATTAACCATATCTATATTATAATCTTTGATATCATTTATAATATAACCCATAGCTGCTATCAGAACATACAACAAGGGTAGTATTAAAGAGGTACAGTTTCCCATAAATAGAAAACCTATTAGAAAAGAGATTACTATAATTACTAAGTTTACTGGCCTAACTAGCTTTATAAAACCAATTATTTTTTTAAATACCGGTATGACCAAACCCTCCCTGATCTCTTTTTGTTTCATTTAAGCTATCAGTTTCTTTCCAATCCACTTTATATATTTTTGTCAGTACCATCTGAGCTATCCTAAGGCCTTTTTTAACTCTAAAGTCTTTATCACCAAGATTGGCAAGTATTATACCAATCTCTCCTCTATAATCAGAATCAATTGTCCCAGGAGAATTTAAAATTGTAATACCCTTTTTTAAAGCTAATCCGCTTCTTGGACGAATCTGCAGCTCATATCCTTTGGGTACCTCTACATGTAATCCCGTTTTAATAAGATCCACTTTTCCCTGGGGAATCAATTTATCTTCTGCTGCATAAATATCCATACCTGAAGAATGCTCCGTCATATATTTTGGAAGCTTAACATTTCCTTCTTCCTCATTTTTATAGACTTTTACTTCTATTTTGTCCATAATAATCACATTTATAAATATATTTATACAGAATTAGAATAGGGGATCCCTATTCTAACTCTTTCATGCTTAAACTAAGTCTATCTTTATCATCCTTTTTTATAATTTTCGCTCTAACTTTATCTCCTACATCAAATACATCAGATACATCTTCTATATATTTATTAGATATTTCAGAAATATGCAGTAAAGATGATTTATTATTTGGCAGTTTAACAAAAACTCCGTACTCTGTAATTTTTTCCACTTCTCCATCTACAATATCTCCTACTTCGTATTCTTTAACCATAGCTTCAATTTCTTTCTTAGCAAGCTGAGCATCCTCTTTATTCATTGATGATATTTTAACCGTACCATCGTCTTCTATCCAGATTTCGCTGTTAGTCTTTTCGGTAAGGGCCTTTATTGTTTTACCGGATGGACCGATAACTTCAAATATTTTATCCTTAGGTATCTGCATCTTTATCATCTGAGGTGCAAATTCAGAAACATCATCTCTAGGTTCGGAAATAACATCATTCATGTTTGATAATATATGATTTCTACCTTTACTAGCCTGATTTAGTGCTTTTTTCATAATTTCATTGCTTACGCCCTCGATTTTAATATCCATTTGAACGGCTGTTATACTATCCTCTGTACCTGCAATCTTGAAATCCATATCTCCAAGATGGTCTTCTAATCCTGTAATATCGCTTAATATTATAAAATCATCATCATCCTTTTTTATCATACCCATTGCTACTCCAGCAATTTGATCATCCACAGGAATTCCTGCATCCATAAGGGCTAAAGAACCACCACAAACTGTTGCCATTGATGAAGATCCATTTGATTCTAAAATATCAGAAACAATTCGTATTGTATATCCAAAATCTTCCTCTTCAGGTATTACAGGTTTTAAAGCATGTTCTGCTAGCATTCCGTGTCCAATTTCTCTTCTAGCCGGTCCCCTTAAAGGTTTTACTTCATTTACACAATAAGGTGGGAAATTATAATGTAGCATAAATGTTTTTTCAGATTCCCCTTTTAGCTGATCAAGAACTTGAACATCTGAAGATGTTCCAAGAGTAACAGCTACAAGCGCCTGGGTTTCTCCCCTAGTAAACAGTGAAGAACCATGAGCTCTTGATAAAAGACCTGCCCTAATAGATAATGGTCTAATCTCATCAAAATCTCTTCCGTCGACTCTTTTGTTCTCAGAAACTACCTTGCTTCTAACTATTTTCTTTTCAATATCCTTAAATGCAAATTTTATTTTTCTTTCATCAATATCGGGATTTTCTTCCAGAATTTTTTCATTTACTTCATCACGAATTTCATCAACAAATTTTTGTCTTTTTAATTTATCGGTTATGTCGCATGATTTTTCTAACTTTTCCCTTGATATTTCTTCAATTCTTTCTTTTAAGCTATCTTCGATTACAAATGGTTCATAATCAAAGTCTTTTTGTCCAACTTCTTCAACTATTCTATCCTGTAATTTACATAGTTTTTTAATTGCTTCGTGAGCTTTGTTTATACCCTCTAGAAGAACCTCCTCAGAGACTTTTTCAAAAAAGCCTTCTACCATCGTTACGGCAGAAAAGCTTCCCGCTACTATCATATCCATTTCACTTTCTTTTAAATCGGTATTTGTAGGATTTATTTTATATTCTCCATCAACATATCCTACTCTAACTCCTGCTATAGGTCCCTTAAAAGGAACTCCAGATAGCATCAATGATAATGATGCGCCTACCATACCTAATACATCTGCTTTGTTCTCCTTATCAGAAGAAACCACAGTTGTTATAATTTGCACTTCATTAAAAAAATCATCTGCAAAAAGAGGTCTTATCGGTCTATCTATCATTCTAGATGCAATTATCTCTTTATCAGATGATTTACCCTCTCTCTTAAAAAATCCTCCAGGTATTTTACCTGCAGAGTAAGCTTTTTCTCTATAATCAACCATCAAAGGGAAAAAACCCATTGAAGATTGTTTATTATCCGCAACAGCTGTTGCAAGCACCATTGTATCTCCGTATTTTACAACACAGGAGCCATCTGCCTGCTTCGCCATTTCTCCTGTTTCGATGGAGAGTGTCTCTCCATAAAATTCTATTTTCTTATCATATAACATATTAACCTCTTATTCCTAATTTTTTAATTAATTCACGATACTTTTCAATATTGTTCGTCCTTAGATATTTTAATAATTTTTTTCTTCTTCCTACCA
>CAZMFS010000131.1:0-5940 GCA_964565585.1 uncultured bacterium | reverse complement strand
TTCTGATAATTTTGAACGAACTTTTTGGGGAAGTTGTTTTTAATTCTCTGTTCAAAAAACAATATTTCGCAGTATATTTCATACAATCTATATCTAAATTCTTTTTCTTCGTAGCATTTGGACAATAACAATAGAACTCTTAAAATATTTTTATTTTTTTTCTTTCTTTTATTTCTATTTAATATTTTTTCCAATTTTTCAATTTTATTTTGCAAATTTTCTATAAAATATACCTCATAAAGATCTATTTCTATATCTCCTATGTCAATTTTATTCTCTTTTACAGTATTTTTAACTTTAGCAAAAAGATCCCTTGCCTTAGTTTTCTTTCCCTTTTGAAAGTTTATATCAACCAGAAATAAAGATGCCTGAACATAATCATAGTTATAAAGATGATGTTCTTCAAGCTGCTCTATATAGCTTTTAAGATACTTTCTAGATTTATCATAGTTCTCTTTATAAAATTCTATTTTCCCCTTAATCAAATCGTTTGATACAATATAGTACCATGATTTTTTTTCATGAGTTATTTCTTCATACTCTTCTCTAATTTCATCTGCTTTTTCATAATCACCAAGATTAAGAAGAAGTTCTATATACTGGCCGAGAACTATATAATAATCTGTTTTATGAACTTTTTTATCCACATTTTCAAGTGCATTTTGAATATATTTATATGCTTCTTTATAATAAAAATTCATTGCATGATAATCTGAAAGATTTGCCTGTGCTACAACAATATTTTCATATTCTCCAATTTTTCTTCCCATAGATACTGCTTTTTTTAATTCCGATATAATTTCTTTATCGTTTGAGCCAAGATAGTATTTTGAAGCAGCAATATTATTATGAAGCTTAATCATGAATTTATAATCTTTATTTTGCTTTGCATAAACCAGTGATCTCTTATAATAATCATATGCTTTTTCTGCATTTCCCTCATCTAGCTTAAAATTTCCCATTCTTAAATAAAATGCTTTAATAATTTTGCCAACATCAAATTCTCCATTGTCATATTCTTCAAAATATTCAATTAGTTCATCTTCCATTTCCTCAATTTTGTCATAGTCCCCTTCATCAAAAATATATTTGAAAACAAAAAATTTCGCATTCATTTCAATAGTTAAAGATAAACCGGTATCTTTCATTGATAAAAGTTTATCAGTAAGTCTTTTCTTTTTTTCATTTTTATCAAGTATGAAAAATTTTAATATGTTTATTAGATATTCCTTTTTATTGGTATTTTTGCTGTTTTCAATTATTTTCAATATAGATTTAATCTTGTCAATATTTCCATTTTCTCTACCGTAATAGTTTAAGTAATAATAAGCTATAACATACCAGTTTTCTATATCATATATTCTGGAGGGATTTTCTGAATACTCTTCAAATAATTTATCAAGATAATTGGATAGTTCTTTATTTTTATCCAACATTTTTAGAATATTCAAATAAGTCCACTGTATCTTCCATTTTAAATTGGGACTCTGAGGACAACTTAACAAATTTTCTGTTATTTTAAGAATTTTTTTATACTCATCTGAAATAAGAACAAAATTCTTAACGAGATTAAATAAATAATATATCGCTGTATACTTATAATCTTCTTCATATAAGAGCATTACTAAATTTACAAGAAATTTTGGATTTTGATTATTTCTATTTAAAAATTTAATAAAGTTCCTTCTATATTTTTTCCCCTTTTCATCCTCAAGATTTTGGAAATACTTTTTTACATCCTCGTTAACAATTTTATAAAATGGATTTTTTTCATCCTCCCATATCTCTTCCACGTAAGCATGAATTCTTAAAGTACCCAGATATTCTAATACCTCGTCCCTATTCATTTCCATTAGATTTATAAAATCTTTTAGGGTCAAAAGAGTATGGGTATTTGCTAAATACCATAAAAGCTCTTTTTCTTCCTCTTTTAGATATTCAATACATTTTATCAATACATCATTTTGTAATATTTCATCACGATTTTTTTCAATTTCATCATATTTAATATCAATATTTTCATTAACAGTATCTATTGTAAGGTAGTTGTTTTTGTATATGTTTTCAATAAAATTAACAATCGAATATGCATTGCTTAAATCATATTTGTTAATCAATTCCAATATTGTGCTATAATCACATTTTTCTAATAAAACATTATTTAAAACCGCCTTTTTCTCTTTTTCCTGCAGACTTGGATATTCTTTTGTAACAATTTCAAATTTGGGTTTTTTATAAAAAACATTGAAGCGTGACTTTTCGATACCACCATCAAAAATCAGAACGATGTTTCCTTCCATTTCAATATGAAGCATAAGATTTATAAATTTTATTATTCTATCATCAATTCCCACAATATTTTTAATATGTAGTACAATTTTTTTGGTAAGAGTAAATTCAAAAAGAAGTTTAATTAATGTATCCTGTAATTTTAATAAAAAGCTGTCATCAAGGGTATCATAATATTTTTGAAATAAATCTTCAATTTTTTTGTTTAAATCCTCTCTTAACTGATAATGTTTTAAACAATCAAATAAATATTTTAAAAAATCATGGAAATTCTGCATTATAATTTCAAGTTTAAGATATTTTTCAAATTTTAAATAATTAAGAAAATCTTCGATTAGTATAGTTTTATGAGAATCTTCCTGCCCAAAAAACATAAAGCAAATTTTTGAATTTCTTTTGATTTGATAATAATATAAATCTTTCAAAATATTATAATGAATGGAAAGACCTGCTTCTTTTGAGGTCCAGTTCTCCTTTAAAAAAAGATAGTTAAATTTATCCAGATCATACATATTATTTTTTTCTAGAATATTTAATAAACCTAATATACCTTTTGAGTCCTTATGCTGGTTTAATATATCAATATATCTTTTAATTTTGCCTTCAGCATTATTTAGAAAATTATTTAACCTTTTGATAAAATCATCTAACAAATCAGAAAAAATATATTTATCTTTATCTTCTGTTATATTAATTCCTATTAAATCCATTTTTATTTTATTTTCAAATACCTTAATTGAATCCATAGTAATTTTTTCAGGATAGATATCATTTTTATAGAGATAGAAAATACCGGTAAATATTTGATTTAGATAGTTAACTAACTCTTCATTTTTGCTGTTATTATCTTTTTTTTCAACAAATTCTTTTAAATTTTTATCAAAATTTTCACTAATTAAAGCATTAAAATTTGTATGCGATAACTGACCATCTACAAACCAAATATTTTCAAAATTATAATATTTAACCAGATATGGATGTTCAATAAATTTAAGTATTCTGTAATTATTTTTAAATTTTTTATTATATTTTTCATCATCTATAAGACGAACAAGTACTGTTTGATTTTTAAATTTATCTTTTGAATAATATACATTATATTCTTTATTCGTTTCTTTTTTTTCTAATAAAGAGTATCTATCATTAACTACCTTCATTAATACTCCTCTCTTTTATAAATTTATTATAATGTATTTTTTCTATAAATCAATAACGTCATTTTTGTTAATTGTTAGTTATTAAGGGTATCTTTCTTAAAATAAATAGATAGCAAGGTAATTTTTGATATTATTAATCTAACTCTCAGAGTTTTATTTAAAGTTTATTAATAATAACAACAAAAACGATCAATCGAATAAAATCTAAGAAATAAAGATTAACTAAAAATCATTTTTCTAATTTCTTAAAGTATGTACATTTTTTCGTTAGATTGCACTGATTACACTCCGGATTTCTGGCTTTACAAATATATCTACCAAATAAAACCACTCCATTACTAACTGTAGGCCAATCTTTTTTATCAAATACCTCCATAAGATCCTTTTCAATTTTATCAGGAGATTTATGAGAGGTAAGATCCAATCTCCGGGAAACTCTTTTAACATGAGTATCAACTACCACACCTTTATTTTTATTAAAGTAATTGTGAAGTATTACATTTGCCGATTTCCTCCCTATACCTGGAAGTTTTAATAGTTCTTCCATAGTATCAGGAACTACACAGTCGTATTCACTGCATATTAACTTTGCTGATTTTTTTATATTTTTTGCCTTAGACTTGTAGAAACCCGATGAATAAATTAAATTTTGAAGTTCTTCAATATCTAGATCAACATAATCAGAAACTTCAGGATATTTATCAAAAAGTTGAGAGGTGATTTTATTAACAATTTTATCTGTGGATTGAGCTGACAGAATGACGGCTACCATCATCTGCCAGCTATTTTCAAATTTCAGCTCTGATTTTATAGTTTCAAATTTGTCATCTATCTCTTTTAAAAGTAGTTCGGCTGTTTCGTACATAATAGAATGAGTAAAAGAATTAACTCCTTTTACTCATCTTTTTTTTCATCCTCATCTTTTTTTTCATCTTCTTCATTTTCTTCAGCTTCTTCTTCAGTCTCCTCTGTATCATCTTCTTCCTTTTTTTCAACTTCTTCATCAGACTCTTCTGTTTCTTCAATCTCCTGTTCTTCTAATTTATCTTTCAGCTGAACCTTACTTCCACTTTTAGCTTCCTCTTTAACCTTTTCTATAGCTTTTTCTTCTTCTTCCTCTTTTAATGCTTTTATACTAAAATCAACTTTTCTTGCTTTTTTATTGATCTTAATAATTTTAGTTTCTACGACATCCCCTACACTTACTACATCTTCTATATTTTCTACTCTTTCTGTATCAAGCTGGGATATTGCAATAAAACCCTGAACACCATTTTCCATCTTCACGATTGCATTATTTTTGGTAGTTTTAATAACTTCTACTTTTACTTTATCTCCTACCTGGTATTTATCCTTCATTTCATCCCATGGATCTTCAAGAAGCTGTTTTCTACCCAGAGCAATTTTTCTTTCGTTTTCATTTATGTTTAGAATTTTAACCTTTACATCTTCTCCAATTTTTAATACATCTTCAGGTTTATCGATTCTTTCCCATGAAATATCTGAAATATGAAGAAGACCTTCAACTCCGCTTATAACTTCTACAAAAGCTCCAAAGTTTGTAATATTTTTAATTTCTCCTTCAATTATATCTCCCTCGCTGTAATCTTCAACAAATTTTTCCCAGGGATCTCCTTTAACCTGTTTAATTCCAAGTGAGATCTTTCGGTTTTTAACATCCATATCAAGGATTTTTACTTCAATTGTCTCTCCTTCTTCTATAATTTCAGATGGATGATTGATATTTTGATCCCAGGTCATTTCAGAAATATGTGCCAGACCTTCTACTCCTGGTAGAATTTCTATAAATGCACCATACTGAACTATTGAAATAACTTTACCCTCAACTATATCACCTTTGCTGTATTCTTTTTTTAGTTTATCCCATGGGTTTTCTTCTAATTCTTTCATACTTAAAGAAATTTTGTTGGATTCTTCTTCTATATAAGTAACTTTTACTTTTACTTCTTCTCCTTCAGAAAGTACTTCTGATGGATGAGATATTTTCTTCCAGCTTATATCATTAATATGAAGTAATCCATCTACTCCACCTAGATCAATAAAAGCACCAAAATCAGTGATATTCTTAACCTTGCCTTTAAGTACTGCTCCAACATAGATTTTGTTATCAATTTTTTCTTTTTGCTTTTTCTTTTGCTCCTTAAGATGTTCTTTTCTTGATACAACTATGTTCTTTCTGGATTTGTTCATCTTAAGAATTTTAACTTTTATGTCTTTTCCAACATAATCATTTAGATTTTTAACAAGTTTTAAATCCAGATGTGATGCTGGTAAGAAAGCCGGAATACCTAAAGAAACTATAAATCCACCTTTAACTCTTTTCTTGATGTATCCATCAACACTCTCATTTTTGTTGTATGCTTCTTTAAGAGTTTCCCACTTTTCAATATAGTCAGCTTTTCTTTTAGAAACAGAAATTAATCCCTCAGATGCATCAACAGATTGTAGGAGTACTCTAACCTTATCTCCGATT
>CAZMFS010000130.1:0-5946 GCA_964565585.1 uncultured bacterium | reverse complement strand
TATGAATATGTTAAAAAATTCAATTTTAAACAGTTATATTTTAAAAAAATTAATACCTACATTTTTTATCAATCTCATTCTTCTTACTTTAATCCTTTTACTTGATAAAATTTTTGAAATGGCAGAATTAATTATATCAAAAGGGGTTCCCTTTTTTATGGTAATGAAACTTCTTTTTTTTCTATTACCATCACTTCTAGCTTTAACTGTCCCTATGGCAATTGTAATTTCATATCTGATGGTTTTCAGCGAGATGTCAGCAAATAAAGAAATAATAGCATGCTATAATAGTGGTATACATCCCTTAAAGCTGTTTAAACTTCCATTTTTCTTCGCTCTTTTTCTATCTTTTTTTATGATATATTTTAACTCATATATTCTTCCCAATTCAAACTATAAAGCTAAAAAAATATATTCTGAAATACAGACAAAGAAGCCTTCCGCCCAAATTATTGAAAATAGATTTATCGATAATATTGATGGTTACAGGATATATATTGAAAAGATGGACTATCACAGGGGAGAACTAAAAAATATAATTATATATGACTATAAAGATAATCAAAACATAAAAACTATTACTGCAGAAAAAGGAAAATTAAATATTTATGATAATAAAAAGATACTATCTTTTAATCTGTACAATGGTTCGGTTTATAAATATGATCAAAAAGATAAAACCAAACTGCTGAAATTCAATTTTAACAACCAGCAAATTAACATTCAATATGATAGCCCAAATACTCCGAGTGTTTCAAAAGGTGACAGAGAATACACCAGCAAGGAAATAAAGAAAAATCTTGCAAAATTTAAAAACAATCTCGAAATGGTTCTGAAAAAGGAAAAAACATTACAGAAAAAAATAAATAACAAAAAAGTAAATGATAAAAGCAGAAAATATTTGCAGAGAAATTATGATAGAATAAAAAGAAATATAAAACATCTTTCAAACAAAATTAACGAACTTCTTGTGGAATATCATAAAAAATTTGCACTGGCATTTTCAATATTAATATTTGCATTTGTTGCATATCCTTTAGGTATAATTACAAGGAAAAGCAAAAAAGGATATTCATATATAATTAGCATATTCCTATTTTTCATTTACTGGATATGTTTAATCGGAGGGGAAACATTAGCAGATAGAGGTTTACTTACTGCTTTTGCTTCTATGTGGCTTGCTAACTTTATAATGACAATAATAGCTATATACTTAAACATAATAGTTATAAAGGGACATTTTTACTTCTCATTTAGTTTTTTAAATAAAATAATATCAGGGATAAAAAAACATGTTCTCAATAAGAAAAACTGATAAATATCTTACAAAAATTTTTTTAAAATCTTTTTTTTATATATTAATTTCTTTTCAATTTATAAATATAATAATGGATCTATTCGACCGGTTGGACATGTTTGTTGACAACAATGTTAAGATATATACTTATTTTTATTACTATTTGCTCAAAACACCTTATTTAATTAGCTTTATGATCCCGATAGCTGTTATAATATCAACAATTTTGACACTGCATAAAATCATAAAAAATAATGAAATTTTAATCATGTTTAATGCCGGTTTGAGTTTTATTCGCATAACAATTCCACTTATTATCCTGTCATTTTTAATCAGTATCATAACTTTTGGGTTAAACGAACTTATAATACCTGAAAGCAACTATGCTGTTGATAAACTAGAAGCTAAAATAAAAAATATTGATTTTACACGGGAAGGAAACAAACACAATTTCTCCTATAAAGGAGAAAAATTTTTTTATAATATTGAACACTTTTATCACCAAAAAGATTTAATAAAGGGTTTACTAATAGAAAAAATTGACAACAACAAGGTAAAATACCGATTATCGGCTAAAAAGGCTAAATACTACAAAGAAGGATGGCTTTCAACTAATGTTTATATTAAACTCTTCAATTCCAAAGGAGAGGAATACCATATAGAAATCAAACAACCAATAGAACATCTTCTTCTGGATATCAGTGAGAAACCATCAGATTTTGCAAAAAATATAAAACAGCCGGATGAAATGAATTTTATTGAGCTCAATAATTTCATTGAAAAAAAAGACAAGGCAGGTCTGGATATATCTAAATATCTGGTCGAACTTCATATGAAATTTTCATTTAGTTTACTGCCCTTTCTTGTATGCCTACTGGGTCTTGGTATAATAATCATAAAACCGGAACTTAATCTTGTTTCACTCCTTGGAATATCCCTGGGTACAAGTTTTGTTTTTTGGGGGGTTTTTGCAACCTTTAAATCACTTGGAACCGCAGGAAAATTCTCCCCTGTTTTGGCTGCATGGTTGCCTGATTTAATTCTTTTATCCATTAGCTTTTTAATGATTTTATACCAGCAGAATAGAACCTTCAAATAAGTAGAAAAATACCTATAACGGGAATATATTTCAACAGTATATTAAACTCGAAATTTAAATACAGAACAAACAATAAAAAAAAAGCTTCGTTAAATTTTACCCAGTACAACCAAAATTTATACTGATTATATTTGCTAAATAATACAATATTAATTCCTGTAAAAAAAATTAGCACTACCCATAACACGGTAAAGTCAAATCTTATTAAAAAAATAATAATCAAAATATATAAAAGCAGCGAAGACAGATAAAAAACCTTTTTATCTCCTTTTTCCTTTAAATGTTTTAGATAATCCCGTTCAAAAATTTTGCTCTTATAATAATAATAATAATCCGAAATTTTATAAAATATAATTTTCAATATCAAATTTATCATTATCATATAATTTTGTTGTAAAAATATATACGCTAGCAAATCAATCAGCACAAAGAAGATTCCCATCAGTATAAAAACTGATGAGATCCGCTGATTTATTTTTACCATTAAGTAGTTATCATTTATTAAAAATTTATTTATATAGCCCTTATTGTAAATTCTTATAGATATCAGAGAATAAAACAGAATAATAACTGAAGTTGCCAAATTAGTTTCAAATATCATAATCATCCATCCTAAAATCAAAATATTTATATTTTTCAAGTTTATTTAGAAGCAATTTTGCTGCTAGAGCAACAAAAAAGCCAGAAACTATCCCGATTAAAAACATTATCCCGAAAATAGTTAATATTTTTTTCTGGGGAATTAGCAAAAAATACACCAAAAGGGATTGGCCAAAATTATTAAAAAAAGATCCCCCTATACTAAGAAAAATTAAGGAAAAATATCTATATGCTACTATCAAAAACATTCCTGCAGCAAGATTACCTGTAAGAGATATAAAAAAAACAGGCGTAAACAATTTACCCCAGATTAATCCAACTAAAAATACTTTAAATAGTAAAACAAAAATCAATTCTTTTCTTCCAAAAAGATATAGAACTACCAATGAAACTATATGGGAAAAACCTATTTTAACAAACGGAAAAGGAGATGTAATCAAATAATCCATTGAGTTCAATAAAACCGCTCCTGCTACAAGTAAACTAATATAAAGTAACTTTTTCAAATTAACTTTACCCATATTATTTAACAATTACATCAAATTCCTTTTTTTTATCAGTATTATAAATTTCAACGGCAACTTTTTCAGGAACACAAACAATAACACCGTCTTTTACCCAGCCCTGTTTTTCGCAAATTTTTAATGGACAAACTGCATCCCTAATCCGAACCCTTGAATTTTTAATAATTATTTTATGTGTTCCGATATCAATAACCTGATTTTTATCTAAACTATAAACTTTTTTATCGCCTTTATTATACAAAACAACCTTGTTATCATATTTATCATCATTTTTTAATCCGTAGTAGATATAGAAAAGTGAGACTGCTATTATTATTATTATAAGAATTATCTCCCGAATTTTTATGTTTTTATGTAAATATTCTCTCCACATTTCAAACATCTTCCTTCATCTGATAAATTAATTTTTTTTGCAGAAAAAAAGCTTCTATCAACAATTTTTGAACTACAATTTGGACAAAACGTGTTACTGTAATCTGATTTAATATGTATATTTCCTACATACACATAATTTAATATTTCTTTGGCAGTTTTATAGGCCTTTTCTACTCTATTTTTGGGAGTAGGGTCATTGTCCATATTGTAATTTGGATAATATCTTGATAAATGGAGTGGGATATCCACACTTAGCTCGTTTTTAATCCATCTGGCAAGTTTTTTTACATCCGACTCCGAATCATTAATATCTGTTACCAAAAGATCAGTAATTTCAATGTGAACTTCATTTTCATAAAATATTTTTGCAGAATTCAAAACAGGCTGTAATCTGCCTTTGATATATTTTTTATAGATGTTTTCTTCCATACCTTTAATATCCAAATTAACTGCATCAATATAATCAACAATATCTCTTAAAGGTTTTTCCTTAATAAACCCGTTTGTAACCAGTATTATCTTAAAATTCGGTTTTTTATTTTTTATTTTTTGAGCAAAATCCTTTATATATTCATACCACATGAAAGGTTCTGAATATGTAAAAGCTATCATATCCAAATTATTCTTTTCTATATAGTTAATAAGGTCTTCAAATGAAAAATGCCGGGTTGAAGGTTTCCCCTGGGAAATTGTCCAGTTTTGACACCATCTACATTTAAAATTACAGCCGTATGAGGCAACAGATAAAACTCTTTTTGAGGGATAAAAATGGTATAAAGGCTTCTTTTCGATAGGATCGGTTGCTAAAGATACCAGCTTTGAATAGTTCTCTGCAATTAATTTTTTATCAACATTTTTTCTCACATTGCATATTCCGGTTTCATCCAAAGCCAGAATGCATTCATGTGGACATAATTCGCATTTTATTTTACCATCACCTATATTGGAAAAATAATCTACCGTTCTCATCTTCCCCCTCCTTCAAATTTCTTTTATGAAATTTATTTTTTTTATCTAAGATTAAAACTCCAGCTTTATCTATTTTTTTTATGTATTTTAATGCTTTCTTTCTTCCCATGGAAAAAATAGCTGTAGAGTAAATATCTGCAATAAAACCGTTTTTGCCGATATAGGTTAAACTTTTTATACCTCTTGATGGGTATCCGGTGGTTGGATTCAGAATGTGATGGTACCTTTTATTTCTTTTTTCAAAATATCTTTCATAATCGCCGGAAGTAACTATTTTTAAATTTTGCTTTCCCTTTAATAATATATAACTAACAACCCCATTTTTATCGGGGCTTTTAACTCCCACCTTTATATTTTTCCCTTTTATTGCTACATCTCCCCCGAGATTTATGATGTATTCACTAATTCCGCTATTATCAAACAAGTTAGAAACTTTATCCAATAAATAACCTTTCAGTAACCCGCCTAATTCAACCCCGCTTTTACCTTTTAATTTTATTTCATTTTTTCTAATTAGTATTTTACTCTTTCTAATATTTTTTAATTCTTCTTTTATTTTCTTTTTTGGGGGAATATTTCCACCACCATCAAAATTCCATAAATCCAAAAGATTTTTCATGTTTAGATTATAATACTTTTTTATTGAACCATCCATGTTTTTATACTTCTTTACAATATCTAATAGTATTTTATCTTTAGTAATTTCACCTTTATTAAACTTTGATAGAACTGAGCTTTTTTTGTATCTATCATATTTTTTATCATATTCATTAATAATATCCCGAGCTTTTTTCAATAGTTTTTCATTTTTAGTTCTTGCTCTAATATCACAAACCGTATCCAGTGAAAAAAACTTATATGTTTCATGGAGCTTGAACTATTAAAACAGGATACAAGAAAAAGTAGAAAAATTAGGTTAAATAACTTTATATACAAGCTGTCTTTCTTCATATTCATCACCGAATTCTATACTTGAATTAAATAGTTCTATAGCTTTTTTCTTTTCATATTCGTTTTCATAATAGATTTTAGCAAGTACATCTCCCATCTCTACTCTATCATTCACTTTTTTGCAAACTTTT
>CAZMFS010000129.1:0-5948 GCA_964565585.1 uncultured bacterium | reverse complement strand
TGCAAAATTGGTGAAATAAATTAAAGATATCAAATATTAAATTCGTTTTAATTTGACTTTTTTATCTCTTATTATATAATTAGTGTAATGGTTGATAATTATTTTTTGAAGGGGGCTATTATGAAAAAATTATTATTTGTTTCTTTAATAATATTCCTGGGGATGAGCTATATATTTGCACTACCCTCGGGAGTAAACATAAACCTATCTGTTATTAATAATTCTGACACATCCGATGATGGTGCTTATATGTATAGTTATACCACAAAAAAAGATGTTCAGATTCAAATGGATGTTAGTGGTTTACCGGGACAGGTTGAAGAGTATGATTCAGATGGTAATGCTCAACCTGTAGAAGATCATTACTACTGCGTGGTTCTGGTTATAGAAAAAGGTATTCCAAAAAGAGAAGATAAAGTTAAAGAGGATCATGAATTTTATTATGAGTGGGATACCGTTCACAACTCAGATCCTACTTATTTATACTACAATGAGTCCGGATGGAGTATCGAATCGGAGTCGCCGATAACTTCAGATAATACCTACTCTACAAATGATGTTGGTGGTATAGGTGGAATTATTTCATCAATTCCTGAAACATTTTTTTATAATGATCAAAACCAGAATCTGGATTTTGGAAGATACAGAGCGTATGCAGAAGTTAGAAAGTATACAGTTAATGAAGATGGAGAAAAAGTTGTTTCACCTTTAAGCGAGAATGATGCTACTTTCGATACTGATACATCAGGTGAAAAAGGGTATTTAAAATGTACAATAGATGAGAGAGTCTCTAATGTTGAATATATGGATTTTGGCTGGATCGACTATCCATTTACTCTTAATAAAGAATCTACCGGTCATTATTGGTCAATAGATGGAAATGCTTCAGATGCCTCTCCAGAATCTTTAATAAAATATTATTCTAATTCGGAAGATGCATCCAATGCAGACTTTTCATTTGAATGGACAAAACCTACCGGATTAGCTACGGGAGGTTCCGATGTGGAATTTACAATAGAATACGCCTACCAGGAAGATGGTGATTATAAGCCATTGAGAAAATCGGATGGTTCTTTAGTTACGATGAGTGATTTCCAATATAACACAACCACACATAAATGGACTTTTTTGACCAATTTAGCAGAAATATTTGGTGATTATTATGGCTGGATGTTTTTTAAGATACAAGCACATGATCCCGATTGGCCAAATGAATCGGGTATGGACGAAGATGGTGATGGCAATACTGAAGAATGGGATGGATATTATGAATCTCTTAATAAAATAGCAATTGATTATCATAAGCTGGGTTATTCCTTACTTAAACCTGAGGATAGAGATGTTCCTTATTATCAGGGTGAAATCATAAAATTTAGATGGGCTGCACCGGCAAAGGGAGCTACTTATGCTATCCAGTATAGAATGATTGCTGATGCTCAGGGAAATACGGTTACCGATTCTGAGTGGAAAACACATCAGGAGTTTGGTAGTGAAACATACAGTTATGACGCACAGCCCGAAAATGTGTTTTCAGGGTTTGGAACTTATGAAATAAGGATTAAAGGAAAAAGAACATCAAATGGTGAAATATATTATTCAGATAATACTGTTGAAATAGAGTATCAATCAATTAATACTGTTATTGAAAATTTTGTACTTCAGGATAGTTATACTTCAGGTGGAGAACAAAGACATACTGATTTTATTATGCAAAATAGTTTTGGATCTTCAAGTTCCTGTCCTTTATATATAAACTGGATAGAGAATCAAACAGTATTAAATTATTACTATACCATTCAGGAAGCTTCCGATCCCTCTCCTTCTGATAGTGATTTTCAGGAAATAACAGGAGCCATAAGTGATGGAAGTCTTACAGGAGAAAAATACTATGAATTTAGTGTGAACACCATAGACACTATTACAGGACCAGGAGAATATAGCTATTACTTTAAATTTGTAACTGAAGGCGGGCATGCACATGTTATTAAGAAAAACTTTAATGTACATCAATTTATGTGGAAAGTAGTACCTAGTTTTGATGAGTCTTATTTCCAGGTTTTTGCACTTGGTGAAGGTTTAACGGATCCTGAGAAAAATTTAGACCTTCTTGTTCTTTCTGATGATATGGGCAATTCCTGGAAATTAAATCCAAAAGGAACAGGATTGTATATTAGTCCTGATGACTTTAATACCAAGATCTACGATGATACTGTTAATTTTACACTTGAATGTACAATGAGAAAAACCGATCCTGCATATTATGTTCAAATAGGTCCTTCAGTACAGTTTAGCATGGTTCAGATGAACAATGAGGATTATACTGTAACAAAGGGTTTAAGGTTACACACCACCGGGAGTATTCAAATGGGTTATATGAATGTTAATTATCCAGAGTATCATGGTCTTAGAAAAATACAGGGAAGAATATACTATATAACCTCCGATAATTATAGTAGTTTAAATATAAAAGTAGAAGATGGATATCAGCCTTATAAGTGGGAAAGCAGTGGATGGGTAAAAACAGACGATATTGATGAGGCCGGATATTATGCTGTTAAAAGTGAAAATAATACTGTTCCTAAGGTAAAAAATACAGCTTTGAAGGGAAATTATCCAAATCCATTTAATCCTTCCACTACTATAAAATTTGATATTGATAATGCCGGAAAGGTTGATCTGTTTATATACAATACTAAGGGAAAACTTGTAAAAAAATTAATTGAAAACAAACACTTTAATCCCGGAAGCGATTATGAAAAAGATTGGCATGGAAAGAATAAACACGGCAAGCGGGTAGCCAGCGGAATATATTACTATGTTTTAAGTGTTAATGGAAATAGGTATATCAAAAAAATGGTTCTTCTTAAGTAGGGGAGGTAATCAATGAAAAAAGTAAAATATATATTTATAATAATTATATCAATAATGTTTTTATTTTCCTGTAATGAATCCACAGAATTTTCTGAAGATACCTCTGATAGTGGAAATGGAGGAAGCACAGATGATACAATGTATTCACTTGATGATGCCTGGACATATTTTGAGAACAGAAATTATAGTGGTGCTAAAAGTGAATTTAACGGATTGATAAACAGTGAAGATTCAAGTATGGAAGATAAAAAGTATTCTAATATAGGAATCGGATTTATATCCTACATTAACGGTAATTATAACGATGCCTATGGCTATTTTGAAAAGGGGCTCGGAGATGATTTTTCGACTGATAATCCTTACTTCCCCGATTATGAAAAATATGCATGTATTGGAATGCTTTATGTTAAATCTGAAACTACAGCTGGAGCTCAAACTGTTTATTCAAAATATCCTGTATTAAAACGGATAGAAGTCAGATGGAGCTTTAACCATAATAACGAGGATATCCAAATAACTGGAATAAATATTCATACATTACTTGCACAAATGTTTATTAATATGTCAGATGGTACAGATCAAAGAACGATAAATTTAGATACAGGAGATGTTGATAGTAATACTTCAAATGGTAAAGATGACCATTTTGAATGGGCAGCATATCATTTATATGAAGTTGTTGGATACTGTGATTCTCATGATAGTGTGAATATTTCTTCTAAAGCTCAGGGCTTAATTGATATTGTAGAACAGGAATTAGATATAACTATAAATTAAATAATAAATAGCTCCCGAAAAATTTTCGGGAGCTTCTTGTTTTTATTGCCTGTAGTTTGAATTCTGTTATCTGGTTAATTTTTTTAAAAAGACTAATTAAGAGTATATAACCCATAATAAGAAAAGAAAAAAAATCTGGGATTATACGATATCATGGTTTAACCCCCTATTAATAGAGCAAAATCTTACCTTTGAAATTCGAACTTTTAAATTATATTATTTTTTTTGAATATACTTTTACATAAACTTAGAGTTTAACCTCCAAAGCCGGGATTTTCTTTTAATTATTCGTCTGGTGAGAATGAAAAGATTTATCAAAATAATATAATTTATTAAATATTCGAGTGATAAGTCTCCAGTTTTGTCCGGTTAATTAGAAATAGACATATCATATATAAATATTTTCTTCGGATCTCGAATTTCGAAAAATCCCAATTTAGATTGAAAATCGTTAAAACGATTTTTAATCGAGGTGTCTATCTAAAATCTTAACAAAATGGTCTATGTCTTTTTCGGTAGTTTCAAATGAGCACATCCATCTTACAATCCCTTCTTTTTCATCCCAGATATAGAAGAAATGTTCCTTTTGTAGGGGTTCAATTTTATCCTTTGGGATTTTTGCAAAAATTGCATTTGCCTGAACTTCCTGAACTATTTCAATTTCATTAAAATTTTCGAGTTTCTTTTTCATATACTGTGCCATTTCGTTGGCATTTTTTGCATTTTTATACCATAAATCATGGGATAAAAACTCTATAAACTGGGTAGATAGATATCTCATTTTGGAGAAGAGGTTCAGGCTTTCTTTTCTTATATATTTGCAGTTTTTAGAAAGAACCTTGTCAAAAAATATTATTGCTTCACCGCAAAGCATTCCGTTTTTAGTACCTCCGAAGGATAATATATCTACACCTGCATCTTTTGTTATTTTTTTGAAGTTGCAGTTTATACTCGCTGCTGCATTTGATATTCTTGCTCCATCCATGTGAAGATACATATCATTTTTATGGGCAAAGTCTGCTAAATTCTGGATTTCTTCTGGAGTATATACAGTTCCCAGCTCAGTAGTTTGGGATATGGATATAGCTTTTGGCTGGCTGTGATGCTGCACTCCCTTTATATGCATGAATTTCTTTAATTGTTCGGGATAAATTTTACCGTTTTCTGTAGGTACTGTTTGAAGATTGCACCCAATATTATTTTCAACTGCACCTGTCTCATCAACATTTATGTGAGCAAGTTCAGAACAAAAAATCGTATTAAAAGACCTAACAACATTTTTTAATCCTATTACATTGGCTGCTGTACCTGTGAGAACAAAATAAATATCTATATCTTCACCTAGAAGACTTTTAATTTTTTTAATTGCTCTTTCAGTAAAAGGATCATCACCATAGGCTATATGGTCGCTTTTATTTGCTCTTTCTATAGCTTTCATTATCTTCTTATCTATCCCTGAATTATTGTCACTTGCAAAACTCCTTTTTGGCATAAAAAATACCTCCTTTTCTATAAAGCTTATACAAAAAGTTATAGTATGTCAAATTGTAAAAATCGCTATCGCGAGTTTTAAGTGGCGGTGAATATTTTCCTTTGGTATATCCAAGTAATAATCTCATGCAAGCTCTTCTTAATTCTTTAATATACATGATGTATGCCGGAAGTAAAACTAAAGAACAACTTCCAGGCACTGAGATTTGAAATCACTTCTTGATTTTAGTGACGGTAGTATAGCACATTACTAAAAGTTTTTTTATTTAACTTTCGCTGATTAAAAATTGCAATACAATTTTTAAATAATTATTAATTTTTCCTTGCTGATTCTTAATTTAATAAATCAATCAAGCTGATTTATTAAAACCCCATTTTATTGGTTTCATCAAGCATTTTCTCGGTCAGTTCTGCATCCAGATTAGTAGTTTTAAAATTAATTCTGCTTTCCTTTATAAGAATTACAGCATAAGCAAACAGAAATACAAGACCTAATAAAAGTGTTATTACCGAGAAAATTATTGATAATCCTAGAAATTTTTCAAAAAATAAAAACAGTGTGGTTACTACAAAAGAGAAAAACGCCATATAGTTAAAAGTCATTGCTTTTTTTATTAAACGACCTCTTTTTTTAAAATACTTTAACTGTTTAACATAATTATCAATAACATCTTTGTTTAAATCAATTTTGTCATGTATCAGTGTATTATTCATATTTCTTATTCTATCTCTGATTCTTGAGTTTCTGTTTGTAGTGGAAATTAAAAGCAGCGCACATACATTAATCATTACAGCAGGTGTTAGAACTG
>CAZMFS010000128.1:0-5950 GCA_964565585.1 uncultured bacterium | reverse complement strand
ATGTTTTGATAGCTGTAATTATATTTTTGGATTGATAATTTTTTATACTTTTAATAAAGATATTATCAAACCGATACTTGAAATTGAAAATGGAACCCAAAAAATTGGTGAAGGAAATCTTAGTTATGAAATTAATATTAATAAAGATACAGAAATTGGAGACCTTGCTGATGAAATAAACCGTATGACCGATAAGTTAAAATCAACACTAATATCTAGAGAAAAACTAAAAGATGAGATAGAACAGAGGAAAAAATTGGAAAATGAAAATAAAAAACATCTGGAAGAATTAGAAAAAAATAAAAAGAAATTAGAAAAACTTAATGAAAAATTATCCACATCCAATAAAGAACTGGAACAATTTGCTTATATTGCTTCTCATGATTTACAGGAACCTTTGCGGAAGGTTAGAAATTTTGCTGAGTTATTGAAAGATAAGTATAAAAAAGAGCTGGATGATAAGGCAGATAAATATCTATATTATATTGTTGATGGTGCAGAAAGAATGCAGATATTAATTGATGATTTACTTACATACTCAAGATTAAATACAAGAAAAAAACCTTTCAAAAATATTAATATAAATAAATTAATCAATAAGGTAAAAAGTAATCTGGAGATGCTAATCAAGGAGAAAAATGGAAAAATTGTCCATGATGAACTTCCCTCAATTAAAGGTGATAAAAACCAATTAAAGCAGGTTTTTCAAAATTTAATTAGTAACAGTTTGAAATTCAATGATAAAAAAGAGCCTAAAGTAGAAATTTCTTTCAAAAATAAAGATAAGTATATAAGATTTGCAATTAAAGATAATGGAATTGGTATTAATGGGGAAAATAACAAAAGAGTTTTTAAAATCTTCCAAAGGTTGCATACAAGAGCTGAATATAAAGGAACAGGTATTGGATTAGCTATTTGTAAAAAAATAATTAATAGACATAAAGGTGATATATGGTTTGAAAAAAACGAATGGGAAGGCACAACTTTTTATTTTACAGTGAGTGAAGAACTTGAAAATAAGGAGGAATAATGAAATATAATAGTATTAAACCGGTACAAATATTACTCGTTGATGATGACCAGGGAGATATTGATTTAATAATGGAAATATTAAACGAAAGTAAGATTAAAATGGAGATCGAGTATGTAAAAAACGGTATTGAAGCATTAAAATATCTTAAGAAAGAAAATGGGTATGAAGATGTAACAACTCCTGATCTGGTTTTACTGGATTTGAATATGCCCAAAAAAGATGGCCGTGAAGTTCTTGAAGATATTAAAAGTAATGAGGAGCTTAAAACAATTCCTGTAGTTATCTTAACCACATCTAAAGACAATCAGGATATTGCAAAAAGTTATGCAGAAGGTGCAAGCTGCTATATTACCAAACCTCCGGGACTGGAAGAATTTAAAAAAGTGGTTTCATCCCTGGAAAATTTTTGGTTTACAATAGTGAAGTTTCCAGAAGAGGATAGGTAAATGGAGAATGTAAATATTTTATTGATTGAGGATAATAGTGCAGACAAAGATTATATTGATGAATTATTATCCGATGTTGAAAATATCGATTATAATATTTACTGGAAACAAAGACTTAATAAGGGATTATCTTTTTATGAAGCTAATGAAATAGATGTTGTGCTTCTTGATCTATCTCTGCCGGATAGTCACGGCATTGATACTTTTCTTAAGGCCAATTCAGTTATCAAAAATGACCCTATAATCATTTTAACCGGACTTGAAAAAGAACAAGTTGGGATAAAATGTATAAAAAAAGGGGCCCAGGATTATCTATTCAAAAATCATATTAATAAATATATTTTAAAAAAAAGTATAACCTATTCGATTGAAAGAAAAAAAGGTGAAAATGAAATAGCATGGCTAAGAGACTATCTTTCAAATATTATTGATTCGATGCCTTCAATACTGGTTGCTATTGATAGAAATTATAAGGTTGTTCACTGGAATCAAAGAGCTGAAAATTTTGTAAAAACAAAAAGAAAAAATGCAATTGGAAAAAATCTTTTTAATATATTTTCATTATTAATGCATTATAAAAATGAGATCGATAACTGTCTTAATAAAAATGAAATAAAGACTATAAAAGAGGAAAAAATAAATATAGAGGGGGATAATTATTATTTTAACATAACGGCTTTTTCATTGAATACTGATATAAAAAAAAGAGGGGCTAATTTTGATCATAATGCAGGCGCTGTAATTAGATTAGATAATATAACTGAATATATAAAATTAAAAGAAAAGTATGAGCAGAGTCAGAAAATGGAGTCTCTAGGTCAGCTTACTGGAGGAGTAGCTCATGATTTGAACAATATTCTAGGAGGAATACAAAATGCCTGTCATATATTAAAAAATAAGAAATACGACAGAAAAAAATGTGATAAATATTTAAAAATGATTGACGATTTAACAGCACGAGCTTCTGATCTAACTAATAAACTTCTAAATTTTTCACGAACCGAACATGTTTCTGATAAAGTAATAAATTTAAAAAAGTTAATAAATGGTGTAATTGAAATATTAAAAAGCAACCTAAATAAAAAAATACAGATAAATTCAGAATATAACCTAAATAAACCGTATATAAAAGGAAACTATTCACAGCTTCAAACTGTTTTATTAAACCTTGGCTTAAACTCCCTGGATGCTATTGATGACAGTGGGTTTGTAAAATATATAGTTTCCTCAGTTAATTTAAAAAATTCTAATATAGATAAGCTACCAGGCATAAAATTAAATAAGGATTATGTAAATATTACAATAAAAGATAACGGAAAAGGTATACCTGAAAATGTTCAGAATAAAATTCTTGAACCCTTTTTTACAACAAAAGATAAAAAGGAAGGTACAGGCTTAGGACTATCCTCAGCTCACGGAATTATAAAAAATCATGAGGGAGTTCTTGATTTTAAAAGTAAGAAAAATAAAGGGACAGAGTTTTATATCTATTTACCCCAGTTTAAAAAATCAAAAACCAATAAGAATAATAAGTTAAAAAATAATAAAAAAAGTACATATGAAGGAAGTATTCTTGTCATTGATGATGAGGAAGCTGTTAGATCTACTACAAAAGAATTACTGGAAATTTCAGGATTTAATGTTCTGACCGCTGAAAACGGCAATACTGCACTAGATATTTTTAACAGAAAAAATGAAAAGATTGATATTGTTATATTAGATATGGTTATGCCAGATATGAATGGTAATGAATGTTTTGACAAATTAAAAGAGATTAATTCAGATATTCCTGTAATTATAGTTTCCGGGTATTCTTCAATAGAAAGCAGAAAAGAATTGAAAAATAAAGGTGTAAAATCCTTTATAAGCAAACCTTTTGATATCGGGGAGTTATCAGAAAAAGTTTCTAAAATACTCTCTGAAAAATAATATTTTTTATTCCATATAGTTTTATTCAAATATATTCTATTTATGAATCAAAAATAACTACTATTTTAAGAACCCTAATATTTTTGTTTAAAAAAATATATATTATGATAATATTATTTTGCGAATTAAGTTAAACGCTATTTTCGGGGAGAAATAATGGATAATAAGTTTAAAAAAATAATACGTTTGCAGCTAATTTTATTTATTTTCGGTTTATTGGCATTAGTTACAACCGGTGTGCTTCTTGTATTCAATCTTTTTTTACAAAAAAACATATCTGTTATTGTAATTATTGGTGGATTTGTAATTTCAAATATTTGTTTATTTTTAGCCCTAAAAAGCCAGAATAACAATAAATAAATTGATAGTTACGGAATAATTTATAAAAACCAAAACAAATTGAGATTTCTTTTAAACTGAAAATTTAAATAATAAAATAACATATCTATTTGAGTATCACTTATGATTCGTATAATAAGCTTTCCAATTTTTGTTTTTATAGGATTTTGATAAAATAAACTTTAGTAATATTTTAAACATTTTTGCAGGTGCAAAGCCTGGAATTTTAGTAATAGGTTTATTATCCGAATTGATGAAAAATGTATTAGGTGTACTTTTAACCTGGTAGTATTTTGCAATATCGATTGTTGTTTTTAACTCGCCATTTTCGTTAATAATTTTGTTTTCCTGCAAATTTATTTTAACAGGTATAAAATACTTATTTATATGTTTGGCTATATCATTTTTAGAAAAAACCTTATGTTTCATTTTTTGGCAGTATATACAGGTATTCACATAAAAATAAAGTATAATGTTTTTATTTTTATTTTTAATTAACTTTTTTGCTTCAGAATATTTTTTCCAATTAATAGTACTTGCTAATAATAGATTTATTATAAAAATTAAAACTATTAGTAATAAAAAAAATTTTTTCATTATTACTCCCTTATTTATTATTTTTTTAGTATAAAGATTTTTTTATTAAAATTAATAACAAAATAATAATATAAGAATAATCTTATAAGGTAAATAATTGATATAATATTATCATATGATAGTATTGATTATAAAATAATATAGGAGGATATATGAATGGTCTTATTTGCTATTATTCTAATACAGGAAATACAAAATTAGGGTGTGAATATATTAAAAAAAAGTCCAATAATATTGACTTTGAATTACACAATTTGATTAATGACAATATGATAAAATGGAACGAATACGATTTTTTTGGACTTGCTACTTATTCGGATTTTGGAGGGATACCAAAATTTTTTATTAATTATTTAAATGATAATGTAAAACTGGAGAATAAACCTGCATTTTTATTTATTACTTACGGTTTTTTGCCTGGAAATACATTGAATCATTTCAAAAACATTACAGAGAAAAGAGGGTTTGATATATTAACAGGTTTTTCACTTCATACTCCAGAAAATTATTCCCCTAATAGAACAAAATTTATGAAATTTGATAATTATCCTAAAACTAAACATATGAAAAAGTTTGATAAATTTATAAAAAGAGTTAATCAATTTGTGCAAAAAATTAATTGTAATAAAAATTTTGAAAAAGATGAAATAAATCCGGGGTTGATTAATTCATTTATTCCAGTAATGAAGAGGGATAAGAGTAAGGAGATAATGGGAAAACAGTATGTTAATAAAAAATTATGTACTGAATGCGGAATTTGTGAGGAAATATGTGCGTATAATGCAATTAATTTGAATCCAACTCCTGTATTTGATCATGAGAAATGCTACGGATGCTGGGCATGCTATAACAATTGCCCGGAAAAAGCAATCTATACCTCAAAGTATAAAGGTAAAGGACAGTATAAAAATCCAAGTAGAAATATGATTAATAAACTGAAATAAAAACAAAACATTAAATTAAAATCGTATATTTTGAACTTTAATTATAAATTTATGGACATAATTTTAAAAAATAATTGTATATAAAACCTCATATAAGATTTAATTGATTTGATATTTATTGTTTATTATAATAGCTGGAAAAGAATTTTTAAAATTAAATAAATATTGTTAGAGAATATTCAAAATAGTATTTTTTATTTGATTTAACAATTACCTATCTCTTCAAACTTGTCTCAATTCAATTTCTTACTATATTTAGATATTATAAAGGAGGATGATATGAAAAATTTTTTTTTAACTATTATTATTTTCTTACTAGTATTGAGGATATCTGCTATGGAAATCGAGTTTAACCAGGCTAAAGCTAAAGTAATAAAACCGCCTGTAGATAGAACAATAAAAAAGGGTGAAGTTTTAAAAATGACAATTGAAAAAAATAAAGCCTATAAAATTTATGGTTATTTCATGAGTTACAGATTTAAAAATAACAAAATATCGGGGAGAAAATTTAATCCTTCAAGAGGAACTGTAAAATTTTATGATACATATTTGAAAACTGATGAGTTATATTTTTATGGGTTAGGGGAATCCAAAATAAAAATTACAGAGGGGAAAATGGAGGAGAGAATTATTAAAGAAGGTGAAAATTTTATTTATAATAT
>CAZMFS010000127.1:0-6029 GCA_964565585.1 uncultured bacterium | reverse complement strand
CTTCTCCATACAGCTTAATAGGATGATCTCGCCTATTAATAACATTATCACCTAAAAAAGCTAAATCTTTTATATGATCCAGATGAGAATGAGTAATTAATATATGATCAATTATAATTTGTTCATTTAAAGCTAGAGATGATGTAATTGAACCAGCATCTATTGCTATTGTTTTATTGATAATCATACTAGTGGTTTTTTTATCAAGCAAGTTATTCCCATAGCATCCCAAAACCTTAATTTCCATACAGCCTCCTTATTTTTTATCAAGGACAAAAATTCCGTGCCAATCATCATCGGGAGCTTTCATCCTAAAACTCTTTATTCTTTTTAAAAAAACTTTAGCAACAGGATCCTGTTTATTTTTATCTAATATTTTTTTATAGCAATCCTCTGCCTTTTCCCAGTTTCTATTACAATAATATTCATATCCATTAATAATCAGTTCCCTAATATCCTCATCAAAAGGCTCATCTCTTAATTCATAAATTTTTGTCGGTTTTTTCTTTCCTTTAACCTTTACAATATCTATAAATCTACAGTTGTCAACAAATTCTGTGATTCTATTATATGTATCTTCTGTTATTAATATATTAACATTGTAATATCTGGTTAATCCTTCAACACGAGCTCCTAAATTTACATTATCACCGATAACAGTATAATCCATTTTTTTCCCTTCAGCACCAATATTTCCTACCAGCATTTCCCCGCTATTGATTCCTATACCAAAATCAAACAGTTTTTCAGAATTATTTTTCCACTTTTTTTTCATCTCTTTTAATTTATTTTTCATATCTAACGCGGTTTTTACTGCCTTATTTGCATGTTTTGAATCTTCTATTGGCGCTCCAAAAAGAGCCACGATTTCATCTCCTACAAATTTATCAAGTGTCCCCCCGTTATCAATAACAGTTTGGGTCATTGAATCCAGATACTCGTTAAGCCTTTCAACTACATATTCAGGTCTATGTTCTTCAGAAAATGACGTAAAGGAGACTATATCTGAAAAAAGTACCGACATTTTTCTTTTTTGTCCCTGAAGTTTCGCCAGGTTTGGATTCCGAATTAATTCCGAAACAATATTTTCCGACATGTATGAGGAGAACATGTTTCTAATTTTATGTTTTTCTTTCTTTTCGAGTATATATTTATAAAAGGTCAAAAGAACATATATAAAGAAAAATCCAAATAAAAATTTTGCAAAATTAATTAATATCCCCAGATTGTACAACCAAAAGCTTACAAAAAACATTAACACTATTAGGGTTATGGTAATAGCAAGATTTTTAAACCCTGTTAATCGATAATTTAGCAATCCTATAAGACCGCTAAAAAAAAGAAATATAATATTTTCCCAGAATACTGGAACCTGATTTATAAATCTGTTCTCAAAAATATTAAGCATGGCATTGGCAAGATATTCAATCCCATAAATCTCTCCGATAGGTGTTAGGACAACATCTCTTGTACCACTCCCAAGTCCGGTAGCAGTTACTCCAACAAAAACTATTTTGTCATCCAGATTAACCTTTACTCTTTTATTTAATATATCCACAAAAGAAATATGTCTGAAAAGATGTCTATTTTCCGATGTAATATAGTAGTCAACATACCGCATTCCCCTCTTATCAACGGGTATTAATCTATCTCTAGCAAGAAATTCCTTTTTATTTAAATCTAAATCATTTACCGAATAGCCTCGATATTTAAGATAAAGAATTGTGGTAATTGAGGGGTATAAATATCCATCATAAATAACATATTCCGGTATTTTTCTATAAATATCATCAAGATCCCTAATTAATAGATCATGTCCTAAAAATACATTCCTGGATATCGGGTCAACAGTTGGAAGTATCGATTCAATACCTTTTAGACTATCGTTTTTCTGAGTTCCTAAAGCCCATTTTTGTATATTTCTTTTTGTTCTTTCACTAACTTCAAGATTTTTTTGACCCGTAAAATTATATACACATCCTATATTATCATATTTGGCTAAAGTTTCTGCAAATGCACTATCATTTTTTGATCTTTCCGGAAAATAGATATCCAGCAGAACTAACTCTGGATTAAATTTTTCGATATTTTCTATAAATTTTATATACACATCTCTGTCCCAGGGCCATTTACCTATTTGATTTAGTGACTTATCATCAATATTTACGAATACAATTTTTGAATGAACTGATTCTATTTTTTCTTCTCTTTTGATGTACTGTGCTTTTCCTTTCTTAACCTTTATTTTTGAAGTTTGAGGATTCCTAATAAAATACTGTGCCCTGATATCATGGAATATTAATTCAATCTTCTTCCAAAATCCCGGGAACACCCTTAAAGATAGAATAAAAAATAAAGCTATAAAAAGACTCAGGGCACAAAATTTTAATTTCTTCATTTACAATCTCCAGGAGTTTAGATTCCCGAGTACTTTTCTTTCAGCTCTAAATAATTCATATATTTTTTAAGTTCCTCATCATCCTCCAATATAAATTTTTCATCCTTTATATCTATTAGTCCTTTTTGGGAAAGTTTATTAAGAACCTCCGCAACTTTTTCAATCGGTACACCCAGCCTTGAAGCAATATCTTTCTGCAATTTTTTATAACTCAGCACATATAAACCTTCTTCATTTTTATCCTCATTTTTCAAAATCAACTTCAGGGTTCCAACTATTTTTGATAATATATCTTTTAACAGAAGATTTTCAATCTGCTTGTCTGTCTCCCTAATTCTTTTGCTCATCTTTTTTAATATTTGCATAATAATTTTAGGATTTGATGCTATGTAGTTATGAAAGATATCCTTATCTACCTCAATTAATTTTGTATTATCCTTATTTATGGTGGCAGTTGCACTCCTGGGAGAATTATCAATTAAAGACATCTCCCCGAAAAAATCACCTTTTTTTAAAACGGCCAATGTAGTTTCAATATCTCTTGCTTTTTTGGTAATTTTAACTTCTCCTTCATAAATAATATACATAGTCTTTCCAGGTTCGTTCTCATAAAATACTACATCGCCCTCCATATAAGTTTTACCAAATTTTTTAAAAACCTTATCGCTTACATTCACTCCCATTTTTACCCCTTTCTTTATTCTACAGTTACACTTTTAGCTAAATTTCTTGGTTTGTCAACATCTATCCCCCTATCTACAGCCACATAATATGCCAGCAGCTGCAGTGGTAGTGTGTTTATAATTGGTGAAAGCACATCGATAGTCTTTGGAACATATATCACATCATCTATAAACTCCTTTATTGATTTATTTCCTTTTGTAGCAATAGCAATTACTTTACCCTTTCTTGCTTTTATTTCTTCAATATTAGATACAATTTTATCATAAATAAAATCTTCCTCTGTTGCAACAACTATTGTGGGCATTCTATCATCTATAAGAGCTATAGGACCGTGTTTCATCTCAGCTGCGGGATATCCTTCTGCGTGTATATAGGATATTTCCTTTAATTTTAAAGCACCTTCTAAAGCTACAGGGTAATTCAATTGTCTTCCCAAAAATAAAGCATTTTCCAGATTTTTGAAATATTTAATATATTTTTTTATACCTTTGCTTTTTTTTAAAAAATTTTCAACTTTTTCGGGCAATTCTTCTATTTTCTCTACCAGTAATTTTCCCTCCTTCAAAGACAACTTTCTCCATCTTCCCAGCAACAATGAAATCAATATTAAAACCATAACCTGGGAAGTAAAAGCTTTTGTACTCGCCACTCCTATTTCGGGACCTGCATGTATATAAACCCCTGCATCTGTTTCTCTTGCTATAGTCGATCCGACTACATTACATATACCAAAAACTTTAGCACCCTTTCTCTTAGCTTCTCTTAAAGCTGCAAGTGTGTCCGCTGTTTCCCCGGACTGAGATATAACAAATACCGCAGTATCTTCTTCAATTATAGGATTCCTATATCTAAATTCACTTGCATATTCCACCTCTACAGGGATACCTGCTAATTTTTCTATCAAGTATTCCCCTAGCAACGCAGCATGCCAGCTTGTACCGCATCCTGTTAAAATAATCCTATTTACATTTCTTAGAAATTCTTTATATTCTTTCAAACCTGCTAAAATAGCATCCCCATTATCATAATCCAACCGTCCCCTCACAGCATTTAGAAGCGTATTATGCTGTTCGTTTATCTCCTTCAGCATAAAGTGAGGATATCCTCTTTTCTCTATAGCTGAAAGATCCATATTTATTTGTTCATATCTTTTAGATTTTTCAATATTATCCTCGATGTTACTAATCTTTAGTTTTTCTTTTCTTTTGATGTCTACAATCTCTCCTTCCTCGAGATAAATTATATTATTTGTATATCTAATAATAGCAGCAAGGTCGCTTGCAACAAAATATTCCTTATCTTCTGTTTTCCCAACAAGTAAAGGACTTCCCTTACGGGCTGCAATAATTCTATCAGGATCGTATTTGCTAATAACAGCTATGCCATAAGTGCCTTTGACTTGCAAAAGAGCAATCCTAACAGCTTCGTATATATCTTTTTCTGCCCTGTAGTATTCCTCAAATAAGTGTGCCAGAACTTCTGTATCAGTTTCAGAATTAAATTGATGTCCTTTCTCCTCCAGATATATTTTTAACGCCCGATAATTTTCAATAATACCATTATGTACAACTGCAATATTTCCTTTGCAATCAAGATGGGGATGCGCATTTATATCATTAGGAGCTCCATGAGTTGCCCATCTTGTATGAGCAATTCCAATAGTAGAATGATGATGATTCTCTTTTAATTTTTTCTCTAACTCCTTTACCCTTCCAGCAACTTTGTCAATAATAACTTCATTATTTTTATTTGTTATCGCAATCCCAGCAGAATCATACCCCCTGTATTCGAGCCGGTAAAGCCCCTCCATCATAATAGGAATTGCTTCACTATTCCCCAAATAACCTACAATGCCACACATATACCACCTCCTTATAAATATAATAAAGAATATCACAAAATATGAATTTTATCAAGAATACAGCTCTTCTTTGATTAAATTCATTTACATCTTTTTATTAATAATTGTTTTCTCATTTTTTATCACATCAAATCAAAAAATATAAGTATATAATTATATTGTTATATTTTACCTTTACAAAAACTTGAGATACATTATACTCAAATTAATGAAATAAAATTTTGAAGGGAGGAGATTATGAGTAAATTAGATAAAAACACAATTTATGATGTAATAATAGTAGGTGGCGGTCCTGCCGGCATGAATGCAGGACTTTATGCAGCAAGAAAAGGTTTAAATACAGGACTTATAACAGAAGATTTTGGTGGTCAAACACTCAAAACTTCCACAATAGAAAATTATATCGGCACAAAACAAATTGAAGGAATGAATTTAGCTGAATCATGGAAATCCCACATGCTGGAATACGATGTTGATGTACTAAATTTCAGTAAGGTAGAAAAAATTGAAAAAAAAGATGATGTTTTTAAATTAACAACAGATGAAAAAGATGCCTATCAAAGCAGAACTGTTATATTAGCATTAGGAGCCAAAAAAAGACATTTAAACGTTAAAGGTGAGGAAAAGTTTGAAGGTAAAGGAATTTCATACTGTGCAACCTGTGATGCTCCTCTATTTGCCGATAAGGAAGTAGCAGTTGTAGGTGGAGGTAATTCAGCAGTTGAAGCTATAGTGGACCTTGGCAAGATAGCAAGTAAAATTCATGTCTTTGAAATTTTAGATGACTTTACTGCCGATGAAGTTGTTCTTGAAAAAATTGAACCTTATAAAGATAAAATTGAAACTCACTTTAATACAACTATAAAGGAATTTAAAGGGGATAATTCTCTTAACAAAGTTGTAACAGAAAATAAAAAGACTGAAGAGATAAATGAATATGATATTGATGGGGTATTTGTAGAAATTGGACTGATACCTAATACCTCTAAATTTAAAAATCTTGTAGAAATGAACGAATACAGCGAAATAAAAACAGATAAATTATGTAATACAGATGTTGAAGGAATATTTGCATGCGGAGATGCA
>CAZMFS010000126.1:0-6031 GCA_964565585.1 uncultured bacterium | reverse complement strand
CTTCCTTTAGTTTCTGATCCTTTTCCTGAAGTGTCTTTTGCATTTCTTCCATCTTCTTTTGCAATTCTTCAATTTTTTCTTCTGTGTTGTTGTTTTTATTTTTAGCTCCGTCGCTTTTTATATTTTTCTTTTCTTCAGACATACTATCCTCCTTTTCTTATAATTACTGTTTAATAAATATTTCAACTCTGGGGTTCTTTTTATCTACTTCAAACTTATGAATAAGATCGCCTATCTCTTTCCACCCGTCATTTTTTATCTTTCCTGCTTTTACAAGCCCATCAATTATGAATTTCTGTCCTGCTATTATGTTATCCTTGTCTTTTCGTCTATTTTTACAATACCAATAAAAAGTAAGGTCTATTTTATTATTAAATTTCGGCAGTCTGTTCATAATATAAGCAGCCTTATTGGTATATTCTTTTTTCATTTGGCTATATGCCGCCCAGTGTTGTTTTGACTTGTTTATTATTTTATTTAGTGCCGGAAACTCACCGGGTATAATAACTTTTTCCATATCTTTATATACTCCTATATATAATTACTGTTTGGCATTTTTTACGGCATTCTCATCATATCTTTTACACTTGTTTGCTTATATTTACTATTTTCTTCTTTGTATTCTTCTATTAATTCAATAGCCTTTTCTTTATCAATTCCTTTTCTTTCCATTAGTATTCGGACAGGTGAAGTTAGGTTATATCTTAAGTCGTGTTCCTCTTTTTTGATTTTTTCTGTTTCCTGGAGTCTTACGCCTGGAGTTTTATATTCAATTGATTCAGGCTCATTTATATTTGTTACATCTTTTAATTTTCTAAACAGCCTCCATAGAAAATTGATATATATATCTGCTTTTTTGTCATTGTATTCGTGTAGTTGTTGGTTTTTAAGAAGAAGTGCATATCCAGATGTCGGGTTATTTTGCAGAGTATAGCTTTCTTTTGATATCCCGTATTCTGAAAGTATAGTAACTAATTGATTTTCAAGAGATTTGTTTAATTCACCAAGTTTTGTATCCGGTGAAGCAAATTTATAATCCCCATTTTCACCTACTCTGACTAATTTATTTGTTCCGACTACCTTTTGCTGTGAAGCTGTTCCGTCGCTATCAAAATCATCAACTTCTACATCTTTTCCTACCGGTTGACTATATGCTTGATATTTAACTTGATGATTTATGATAAAAAGTAAAAAGTTTATACTTTCCTGTGCTCTTAAAAGTGTTTCTCGAAGCGGTGGATAATATTTAGTCTTATACGGACTATCAATTTGAATAGTAATCAAATCATCTGACTGTAGTTTCTCTTTTTTCTCTTTGACAGTCATTGTAGAACTATCCCAATTCCAAGAAAGAACCTTGCCCTCTTTAAAGTATCTTTCTTCTTCTAATTCAGCTTGCAGCTCAAAAGGATTTAATAGTTCAAGCCTTATATCTTTACTTTTTTTGTCTTTTGCTACAGTGATGTTAACTTTTTTAAAAAGTTCTGCCATCTGATTTGCTTCTAATAAGAAATTGGTTCCAGATCTACTAAGTATTTCTCGAAATTTTTTCTCATCACTATCATTTTTGAAGTTAATTTTAATATTATTCATTGTTTTACTTCTCATATCGATAATGTTTTTTACGAGATTGGTAAAATTTCTAGGGGTAAGAGAAACCTCTGACGGGTCTTGAAAGTGTTCCGAGATATAATCTTCCATTAATTCATCAACTTCGCCCTTGTAATACCGGTATAGCTTTATTGCTTTTTTGCAATAATCTTTATAGTTTGTATCTAATATTTTACTTTGCATACTCTCTCCTTTCTAATGTTAAAGATTTATAGTCGTGCTTATAAATTCCCCAAGCAAGATAACCTAATGCGTCTGATATATGCGTCAAATCTGGATTTGTTTTTTTGTCTATATTCCCGTTATCATCATAAGAAACCTGTTCTAAATCTTTTGTTAGTTTTTCACAAGACTTGTCTATATACAATCTTCTGTGTTCTTTATCTTTTCCTAAAATAAAATTAACGACATTAATTCTATCCCTGACGGGCGGATTTGAGCTTTCAACTCTTACTTTCCCGAACCTTTTTAGGATAGTTATATCAGTTCTACCCATTTTTGATGATGTAGTTCTTCTTGAACCTGTTGCGTCGGGAAAAAATATATATTGATAGTCCGGATACTCCTGTTTTATTTCTATACACATTTGTTCCGTGTCAGAATTTCTCAAATAGAATTCATCAATGATATATAAATTGCCATTTGCTCTTATGCCTATTACAGAAGTCATAGGATTAACATTGAAATCCATTCCTATAAATAGCTGATTGCCGTATCTTGGAACAATTTTTTTAGCTACATTCTTAGCTCTTGTAAAGTTTTTATATACTTTTCCGGTATTTAGGTTTACCCATCTGCCTTTCAAATATGCTTCTAAGAATTCTTTTGTATATAGATCCATCATGTTTTCTATATACATCTGAGGTAGAAAAGGATTTTGTCTTGAATCTGCTCTAATATACTGTGCGTTCTTCATTCTATCTTTGCTATTTTCTGAAAATATTCTATATGAAGTTGAGAAACCTTCAGGTGTGGTTGTAGCAAAAAGCTCTATATCTCTTGCTCCACGCATTCTTGATATTATTTTTTCCCAGACCTTATCTGAATATCTACTTACATCTAACTCATCAAGCCAAGCCCAAGCGAAATTTTCCCCTACTATTTCTTCATAATTATTATATGTTTCAAATGAAACTTCGCCTAAGTCGGTTATTATTCTTTTTTGCTTTGTTCTTTCGGTATAGTTTATATTATTCTCGTCTAATCTTTTATAGAACTCATCAAGAGTAGTTTTCTTTAAAATTGATGATTTGATATTCCCTATAAAGCCTCTTTTCCCTCTGTGTTTTATTAGATTTTTAAAAGCTTTATAGCTACCGGCAATAGTTTTTCCAGAACCGTATCCCCCTATCATTGCAGAGATGTTCGGCATTTTAACAAAATCTCGCTGATATTTTAAAAGTGGAAATCTAAGTCTTATATAATCCCCTCTTCTTCATATCTATCCCTCATATCTTGAGTAATAGCCATTAACATGTGTTGACAGTTCCAGCCTCCAGCATATTCCATTATCGGTCCCGGATGACCTGCTCCATTATCAAGTGAGTTCCAGCCATTTTCGGTTTTTACCTGTCCTACATGCACTCTGCAAAACTCCCTTGAAGTTTCAATAATCGGTCCTTCATACAGATATAATTCTGTCTGTATTTCTTCTGCTACTATCTCTCTTTCATACTGCCTGTTTATTCTTTGCTGTTCAGTATTAAGTATAGTTCCAGCTATTCTTCTTTCGCCAAGCTCTTCAAGCTCTTCATTTATTTTTTTCACTCCAGACAAGGTGGTTTTATCGGTTAGTATTTTTTCTAATTGTTCTTGATAATGGTCTACTATGATTTGAGGGTGTGGTATTTTTTCATAGTGAGGGAATCCCTCACTAGTATTTTTTATGAATCTATTTAATAAATATGCTTTTGTTTTTGACTTGTCTATATCAACACCTATTGCTTTTAGTTCTTTAGCTTTATACACTGACATAGTAGAAAACAACTTATCGTATTGCTCGCTCATTATGTCTTCAAATCTGTTTAATATTTCTTTTTTAGTTGCACCTTGAGCTATCATATTTTTGATTTTTTCTACTATCCTGCTGTCTGTAGATATAGCAGTTTTAAATATCATCTCTAAAGTTTTTCTTTTTTGGTCTATATACTCGCTCATTTTCAACTTCCTTTGCGGTTGTTTCTATTGCTTTTTGTTCCGGCTCAACAAACTCTATTTCTACTTTAGTATCATTGATCAGCTTGTAAGTTTGCTGATACTCACCTATCATTTCAAAATATAGCTTTATTGCTTTTACATTGCCCTGTTTGCATTGGTATATAAGTGATTTCCAAACCTCCGAGGCTTCCGCTCCGGCATATGTAACGATTTTTTGATTAATCTTGTGAATGAAGTCCGGGTCTTTCAGCCACCTATAAACTGTTTCTCTTGAAACTCCAGATTTCTTAATCGCATCCGTTTTTGTTAATTCTGGATTTGCTAACAAGTCCGCAACTTCTTCTTTTGTTTCTTCTGAATATGCTATTATACCACCCCAGCTTTTATTTTTGATTTTATATATTTCTCTATCGCAAGAGTTTTTTCTATTCCTAATAGCTTTGGATTTATAGAATTAAAGTCTATAGCTACAATTCTATTTGTTATCTTATCTGGCTGTTTAGATTTTGAGCTATAAAACACATCATATAATTTCCTTTTTTTATAATCAAAGATTAAAAATAAATAATCAGCTTCTATCTCTATTAGTCTATTTTTTGTATATTTACTTACTGCTTCTAACACATTTTCATATTCTTTCTTATCAAACTCTGTGTATACTTTTTTTATTTCATACATTTTAGCTCCTTTCCTTTAGAGAGAACCCCGCCCGGAAGGTGGGAGGCGGGGAACCAGGAGGTTGGCAGTTGGGTGTCTATTTATAATTACTGTTTGGCTTCTTTATATATCTATCTAAATACCATTTTGCTTTTTTTAAATCCTCTATTCCGTTTTTATCTTTATGCCGCCATACATATTTTATAACATTAGACAACCTAAAATCTAAATTTAATTGCTCTAATACTTCAATACACTCTATTTCACCTTGTGTATAATGTTTAGGGTTGCTTATCTCGTCTTTATTATCGCCTCTCATTGCATTCATCATATCGTCCATAGCACTAATCGTATCTTTCATATTTTTGTTAATATTCTTGTTTGTGTTTTCGCCTAATATTTCCATAGTAGTTTTAGCAAAACTATCACAAGCTATTTTATTTCTATGAACTACCTTTTTAGCTTCATCGCAATAAAAACTATTTTTATTTTTGCTAAATATACAATCTTTACAATATTTCATCATATAAACTCCTTTAGAGCGTCCAATATAACAATTATTACTTTCTCAACCTTTTTCCTTATCGTGCTTTTTAAAGAATATAAAGCTAAGCTTAAATCATATTTCCATTCTGGTATTAATATGTCTGATGACTTCTTTCCTACTTGGTGTTTCATACACACTTCATCACCCATTCGCTCTTTCCAGTCAATAGCACAATAACCCCATATAAGCCCTGAATGTTCTTTATATTTCCAAAATTTACAGTTTAGACAGCCTTTTTCATTGTTTTTCATATTCCTACTCCTTATAATCCGTATTGTAAAAACCATCAGTTTTAAAAATATGATTTCCATTCACAATCAATCTTTCGGTAGATCCTCCACACTCAGGACATCTTATATCAGCTATTTTTGTTATTTTCTGTTTGACTTCAAACTCGTAATTGCAAAGTAAACACCTGTAAACATAAGTTGGCATTTTCACTCCCTTTCTAATAATTACTAAAAATCTATAATACTGTGATTTATTTGATATAAGCCCGCTTCTTTGTGCCACAAAAATGTTTGCCCTTTTTTTGTTGCTCCTACATATCCTTTTTTATAGTGCCAAGCGTCTGTCCCGGTAATACTTGACAAATCTCTAAATATAATTCCGCCGTGTTCTTCTGTTTGTTCTGAATGCAAATGCCCGCAATGAAATTCTCTATATTTTGTATTTCCCCATTTTTTTGGAGCTTCTACTTGCATTATAGTTTTCTTATTTTTCTTTGTTAGCTCTGAACCGTGTGCGAAACCAATTAGATTTTGCCCGTATTGGACATATTTGCGTAATTTGGGACTGGTGTCAATGTGGACATTGGTCTTAGTATTCATTTTTGCTCCAAGCCCGTATATTAGATAATATGAGGTTTTAAAATCGTGATTACCTGGAACGACAAAACTTATTACCGGAGCTATCTGTCTTAGCTTCTCTATTGTTTCTAAAAGAAGCTTCATTCCAATGTCAAATAATTTTTGCCATCTTACATCTGTATCCTGAAAAGTTCCTGCATTGGTAGTCGGGATATCATTATCGAAATTAAAATAATCTGAGCCTATTGGA
>CAZMFS010000125.1:0-6064 GCA_964565585.1 uncultured bacterium | reverse complement strand
AAACAAAAAGACTAAAGGAATATGAAAAAAATAAAATATTATTTATTTTAAATAGGGCTAAAAAAAGGATAATTTTGGATAATATTATTGAGATTATATATGAAGACAAACCTTCTTTTTTTAAGGTAAGGAGCCTAAATACACAAAACAATGACGGGACAATAGTCTTTAAAGTGGAGTATCTCGTTTATATTAGAAACGGTAATAGGGTTGATGCCATGAAGGAGTTAATTAAGGAAAGAATCGAAAACAATAAATACGACCTAGATATTAAGGATACAACTATACAAAAAGTTGCGATAGTTAGCAATAACAGCCTAAAGCTTAATATTTCGGGGTCGGTGAAAATCTATGAATAAAGTATTAGTTTTTTTTATCGTGGTAATTTTTGTTATAAATGCATTTATACTGGACGGGATAATGAATGAAATCAAAACCAAAAAAGAGAAAATTGAACAGATAGAAAAAGAAGTGTATGAATATAATTTCATCAGAGAAAACGAAAAAATAAATAAAATAATGAAAAAAAATAAAGTTATAAAAAAATACACATATGTAGAGGCTACAAAGGAAGTTCTTCAGTATTTTAAAAAGAGCAATGTGTTAATAAAAAGTGTGGATTTTAGCAAAGAGAAAAACAATCAGGTAAGAATAAAAATGGAGATTACAACGGGATATAACACTCTTACCGATATAATTGATCAAATAAAAAAAACGGAGGCATTGATTATTATTAACTCACTGCAGATGAGGGCATATAAAAATAATCGTTATTCATGTAAAATTATATTGAAAAGGGTATATAATATATGAAAAAGAAAATAATATCTTTCATATTAATTATCATATTCATAATTATATTTTTTTCAGGGATTTTAAAGATGAAGGATATTGTTTTATATGAGCTACATTCCGGCAAATCCGTTCAGGATACAGTATTTGTACAGGAAGTAAAAAAAATCCTTAATAAAATTAAGCTTAAAAGAAATAATATTAAGAATTCCGGGGAGCAATTGGTACAGAAGGAAGATACAGAAGAGAAAAGCAAATTATCGATCTATATTTATTATATTATTACTTCTCCAACTAAAGAAGTAGGTGTTTATTTTAATGGTAGGCGGTATCTATTACAGGAGGGAGATACTGTTCAAGACATTCTTACAATTAAAAGAATATTCCGCAACAGTATAGAAGTTAGATACAGGGATAATACCTACTGGATATCTAAATAATAGGAGGTTTTATGAATTTTAAAAAGTTTTTTCTGATTCTTTTGGCTATAACAACAGTTTTTACAATATATTCCCAAAAAATAACATTTAAAGCTGATAATGCACCTATGTCAATGGTATTAAAGAGTATTTGCAAACAGCATGATTTGAATCTGGTCATGGGGTCGGGAGTGGTAGATAAAAGGATAACAATCGATTTAGAAGATGTTTCCCTTGATATAGCTCTGGATATGATTGCTAAAGCCTCTGGAGTTGGTTATGATAGACAGAACAATACTATTCTCGTGGATAAACCATCTCATTTAAAAAATATTGGAAATAAAAGTTTTGAACTTATTAAACTGGATTATATGGAGGCGGAGGATTTATCCGAGACATTAAAAGGTTTTGAAGGTGTAGATATTAGCATAAATAAATCGGAAAATTCAATAGCAGTTTTTGCTCCGGTAAATTCACTAGCAAGAATAAAAGAAATTGTTAAAAAACTCGATACTCCACCCAAGCAGGTGATGATAGAGGTTAAATTAATTGAAATTACTACTGATAAGCTCGATAGTTTGGGTATAAATTGGGATCAGCTAAACACCATGACTTTTGCATTTGCTGAAGGTGCAACAGGGGAGTCATCCGAGATGGATGCATTACCCGATGATATGGATTATGTAGGAATGGGAGAATATCCTTCTATTTCCAGACAGCTAAAAGGTTTTAGAATTATTCTTGATTTAATTCTTGAAAATGGTTACGGCAACATTTTATCTAACACAAAATTAGTTGCCATGAACAATCATGAAGCTACAATTCATGTTGGAGATATTATTCCCTATGTTGTAAGAACCTACAATGAGGGTGAAACAAGAGAAAGAGTAGAAAAGGAAAAAGTGGGAATAAAGCTGAATATTGTTCCTCAGGTTTCAAAAGATAATAGGATAACTGTACAGGTAGAACCTGAAGTTAGTAATATTCATGGATGGAAAGGGCAGAATAGCGATATTCCATGGGTAAAAACCCGTAAAGCTGAAACTTATGTGACCGTTGATAATGGAAAGCCTATATTTATAGCTGGATTAAGAAATCAGGAGGAGGTTTACAGTAAAAAAGGATTATTTCCTTTCTCCAAGATACCTCTTATAAAGTATCTTTTTACCTATAGAAAAAAAACTACAAAACAAACGGATCTAATAATACAGATTACTCCTTATGTAGTTGGAACTAAGGCGATGCAAAAAGCCAAAAATATTGACTTTGACAAGTTAAAAAACAAGCTAAAGAATAGTATAGAAAAGAAAAATAAATAATGTTTTCTCAATTGTTTAATTTTTTGCAAAACAGGAAGTATATCTTTTTTTTCCTGTATCTATTATTGGGATTGCTGTCATTTTCTCCATATCTTGGTTCATTTATTGGATTTATAGTATTTGTTCCTTTTTTCTTTTATTTATACAAAGAAAAAAATTTAAAAAATATACTTATTGTTTCATTTTATGCAGGCGGCGGCTTTTTTCTTATAAACTCCTACTGGATTTATAGATTTACTGTGGTAGGAATTCTTTTGCTAACTTTATATCTGACCATGTATTGGTTAATATATGGATTACTATTTTACTATTTGAAAAATAAAAAGTATTTTTTGTTTTATTTCCCGCTGATATGGACGATATTTCAAATTCTAAGAGGTTTTTCTAGATTCGGATATAGCTGGGGGGAAATAGGTTATTCTGTTTCAGAATTTTTGCACTTTTCAAATGTTGCTGCAATAGGTGGGGTTCATTTAATTACCTTTATCCTAGTTGTAATTAATCTTATTTTAGCTACTTATATCTATAGCGGTAATAAAGTATATATAAAAAAGGGCCTAATTATATTTTTGATTACATTAGTTTTAGGTAGTTTTATATATTATTTAAAAACTACCAAAAAAAGTAGGTCTCTCAACATTAGTGTTATTCAGCCCTCTATTGATCTTTTTGCTAAATGGGATAACGATTTTGTTGATGATGTCATGGAAAAATATTACAACCTGGCAATGAAGGTTGATTCTGATTCTAATTTGGTAGTTTGGCCTGAAACGGCTTTTGTAAACGGAGTTCTGAACTACCATAAGGATAGGGATACAATAAAAAATATTATTATGGATCAAAAGTCCAATGCTTTTCATATGGTTGGAACCACATTAAGGAGAAACAGAAACAATTATAATTCTTTATTTTTAATAGATAAGAATGGTAATTATGATTACTATTCAAAAATAATGCTTGTACCATTTTCCGAATTTTTACCATTTGAAAAATATACAAAGTTTCTGATGGATATTTATCCAATTCAATATCTTCTCTCAAGAGGAGATAAATATAAAGTATTTGAAATGGGAGATATTAAATTCTCAGGTATAATCTGTTTTGAATCGATATTTCCTCATTTTATTGATGATTTTATACAAAATGGGGCACAGTTTCTTGTGGTTAGCACAAATGATGGGTGGTATATAGATACATTGGCACCTTATCAGCATTTGCAGTTTGCTAGAATGAGAGCAATTGAGCAAAACCGCTATTTTGTACAATGTGCTAACAGTGGTATCTCTGCATTTATAAACAATAGAGGTGTTATTTATAACAAACTGGGTGAAAAGAAGCAGGATATTTTAGAAGATAAAATTTATTTAATTAATAAAAAAAGTATTTATTTTCATATAAAAGATTATTACTGGATAATAATATCAATTATTGCACTTGCTTTTTATATAAAGGAGTATACCCAGAGTGCAGGAAGGGAGTAAAGTCATGGATAACGATTATTCCATAGTATTAACCGGATCAGCAGGCCAGGGTATTCAGGTTGTTGAAAAACTAGCAGTCAATATTTTAAAAAATGCAGGGTACAACGTTTTTGCTGTAAAAAAATATATGTCAAGGGTAAGAGGTGGTGTTAATTCAACAGAAATAAGAATATCCAGTAAAAAGGTTCGTGCATATAAAGACAAAATTGATATTCTGATTCCTTTTAATAAACAGTCACTTGAGAACATTAAAGAGAGAATTGATAGAGATACATTAATAATACTTGATGAAAAAATAGCTGAAAACATTGATCTTTCAAAATATGATGCACGGATATTTGACTTTCCTATTTCAAAAAAAGCAAATGAAATAAAAAGCAAAATTCTTATAAATACAGTATCGACCGGTATACTCTGCAGCATATTTGATATTGATTTTGAATACGCTGAATCAGTTATAAGGGAATATTTTGATAAAAAAGATAAAGAAATTGTTGAAAATAATATTGAAGCGTTTAAATCAGGAATAGAAATTTTTAAAAATAAAGGAAGAGATACGCCATTAAAAAAAACTGAACTTGATAGAAATAAATCCAAAAAAGAGCTTTTAATAAACGGCAGTGAGGCAATTGCTTATGGGAGTTTAGCCGCTGGATGTAATTTTGTGTGTGCATATCCGATGTCACCCTCAACAGAAGTTTTGCAATTATTTGCAGGGCATGCTGAAGAATTTGGAGTTGTAGTGGAACAGATCGAGGATGAAATTAGTGCTGTAAATATGGCTATAGGAGCCTGGTTTGGGGGAGCTAGAGCAATGATTACTACTTCCGGTGGTGGATTTGCGCTAATGGCAGAAGGCTTGAGTCTTGCAGGAATGATAGAAAGCCCGCTGGTAATGCATGTTAGCCAGAGACCGGCGCCTGCAACGGGATTGCCAACCAGAACAGCTCAGGAAGATTTAAATCTTGTGGTTAATGCGGGACACGGTGAATTTCCAAGAATCGTTTATGCTCCAAACACACTTGAAGATGGGTTTAGATTAGCGCATAAAGCTTTTAATTTATCTGATAAATATCAAATCCCTGTTATTATTTTAACCGATCAATATTATGTAGGCAGTTATTATAATTTTAAAATTCCGGATATCGATAGTTTTAAAAATAACAAATACTTTATAAAGACAGATGAGGATTATAAAAGACACAAACTTACAGAAAACGGTATTTCTCCTCGGGGCATTCCGGGATATGGAAAGGGGTTAATTAGAACAACAGGAAATGAACATTTAGAAAACGGAATGATAACAGAAGATAGAAATGTGAGAAATAAGATGCAGCAGAAGAGAAATAAAAAGCATGAAGAAGTTACTGATGAGTTTGTATCACCTAAGTTTTATGGTTCAAGGAATTATGATTATCTAATTGTGGGGTGGGGATCAACTTATAATATTATCAGAGAAGCAGTTGATAATATCGATAGAGACGATATTTCCATTTTACATTTTAGTCAGGTTTATCCTCTAAATAATTCAGTCAAAAAATACTTTAATAATATTAAAAAAAGTATAGTAGTTGAAAATAATTCAACGGGACAGTTTAGAAAACTTCTTAAGTCAGAACTTAATATAGAATGCGATGGTTCGATTCTGAAGTATGATGGTAGAAGTTTTTCAGTTGAGGGAATTAAAAATCAGATTCAAAATATGTGCTGAAAGGAGATATTATGAAATTTAAAAAAAATAATAAGGATATTCATTGGTGTCCCGGATGCGGAAATTATCGAATTCTCGAAATATTAAATGAAGCTCTTTCAGATCTGGATTTAACTCCTTCAGATACGGTTATGATATCCGGAATTGGACAGGCCGGTAAAACACCTCATTTTATAAATTTAAATTGTATCCATTCACTCCATGGCAGGGCTTTACCCATAGCAACAGGAGTAAAAAGTTCGAATAAAGAATTAACTGTAATTGCAGAGGGGGGTGATGGTGATATGTACGGCGAGGGCGGCAATCACTTTATGCATGCAATTAGAAGAAATCCAGATATAA
>CAZMFS010000124.1:0-6098 GCA_964565585.1 uncultured bacterium | reverse complement strand
AGAACCTTGATAAAAAAGTTCTGGATATTAATGAAATAATTAATAATATTAAAAGGCTGATAAGAAGATCTATCAGGGAAAATATAAAAATAAACTATCGTTTGAATTCGGAAATAGATAATATAAAAGCAGATAGGAATCAATTGGAGCAGGTAGTCATGAATATATTTTTGAATGCACAGGATGCGATATCCGGTGAGGGAAAAATTACACTGGCTACGGATCAGGTTGTACTTGATGAAAATTACACCTCTTCCTATCAAAATTTCAAATCCGGAGAATATATTCAGATCTCAATACATGATACCGGGAAAGGGATAAAAGAAAAGAATATCAATAAAATTTTTGATCCTTTCTTTACAACTAAAGGAGAGCAGGGGTCGGGATTAGGTTTATCTACCTCTTATGGGATAATTAAGCAGCATAAAGGTGATATACATGTTTACAGCGAGGAAAATAAAGGTACCACATTTAATATCTATTTGCCTGCTGTAAAAGAAGAAGTTAAAAAATTTACCTATTCAACAGAAACAAAAGAAAAAAAAGAGTTTAAGGGAAGCGGTAATATATTAGTTGCAGAAGATAATGAACAGATACAGGAATTAATTAATAAATTTTTAGGTGATATGGGATATAATGTAGTTACGGCTGTAAATGGGAAAGAGGCTTATAGTAAGGCAGAAAAACAGGAAAAAAGATTTGATTTGTTGATAACCGATGTTATCATGCCTGGATTAAATGGATATGAGCTGTATAAGAAAATAAAACAACTAAATCCGAATATAGAGGTTATTTTTATGTCCGGATATCCAAAAGATATTATTAACAAATATGGATTAGATAAAGATGAGCTATCGTATTTGAAAAAACCTTTTTCTGTCAATAAACTAGCTGTCTTAATCAAGAAATTGCTATCAAAATGATATGATGAAACAATAAATAGTTTTCATTTTGCTATAAGATATAAAAGTTTTTTATGGTTCATTAAATTTTTTCTTTGGCTTATACTTAAAGTTAGATTAAAAGCTCGAAAAGATTTAATTACTTGAAAAAATTCTTTAAATATATAAAATACAAATAGCAAATAGTTAATTAATTAATTAATGGGGGGATAAGCTGTAATTATTAAACTTATATCAGTTTAGCTGTTATAGTATTGATTTATCGCATGAAATATTGAATTTAGAAACGGGAGTAAATATGAGAAAAATTATTATTTTTATATTTATAAGTATAATTATAACAGTTAGTGTTACAGGAAGAGTGAATGAATCATTAATAAATCAGGCTAAACATGGGTCAATAGCAGCTCAGCTTGAAGTAGCAAAGAGATACTCATCTCCAGAAAAAGATTGGGATTTTGGACTTGCATTTAAGTGGTATAAAAAAGCAGCAGAAAATGAAAATCTGAAAGCTCAATTTAATCTAGCAAAATGTTATGAAGAGGGTAAAGGTTGTACTATAAGCAAATATAAAGCAGTAAAGTGGTTCAAAAAATCAGCCCGAAATGGCTATGCTAAATCTCAATATCATTTGGGAAATATGTATGAAAATGGTAAAAATGTTTCTAAAGATTATAAAGAAGCATTTAACTGGTATAAACGAGCAGCCAAAAACGGAAACTTTCAAGCAAAACTATCTTTAGCAGATATGTATAAAGAGGGAAGAGGAATACAGAAGAATTATAAAAAGGTTTTAAAAATTTATAAAAAGGCAGTTAATAAGGGAAACCCCGAAGGGCAATATAAATTAGGAAAAATGTATTATAAAGGAAACGGGGTATCAAAAAATATAGATAAAGCATATGAATTGTATCAAAAAAGTGCCAATCAAAACCATAAAAAAGCTCAGTATTGCTTGGGAAATATGTACAAACTTGGCAAGGGGATTAATAAAAATCATAAAAAATCCCTTAATTGGTATAAGAAAGCTGCCAAACAGGAATATGCTAAGGCACAATATTCTTTAGGTGATATGTATATTTCTGGAAAAGGGACTATGAAAAATAAAAATAAAGGATTCAAATGGTATAAAAAGTCAGCTCTACAGGGGTATACAAAAGCTCAAATTAAAATGGCAAAACTGTATTATGATGGGGAAGGTACTTTGAAAGATAGATCTAAATCAAAATACTGGCTAAAACAAGTTTATGAAAATAAAAGCACAACCAAAAAAATGAAAAAGAAAGCAAAAAAAATATGGAATAAATATAAGTTGTGGAAATACTAAAATTTTTAGATTTTGATATGATATTAAATTATAATGGTCCACTGGAAAGCTTTTAATTCTTTCCAAACCTCTAATATTATATTAAAATAAAATCCATCAATTATTTTAGAAGGATTGGATAGGATGTTTTGAAACAAGATCATCAGACTAGCTTATGAGAATGACCTGATTTTAAGTGAGATTTTGGGGCAATGATTAAGTAGATCCTGAAAACAAGTTCAGGATGACTTGAATTTAAATATTTTAATTGTTATTATAGGGTTTAACTTTCAATTTTCAATTTTAAAATTAACTGGGTTAATTTTAATAGGGGGGTTTTATGAATAAATTTAAAGAAAGTCGTTATCCGGATTTGAAGGATTCTATCTTACTATTTTTCCTGCATGTAATTATAATATTTGGAGTAACATTTGTTTTTTCCATGATAGTAGGTATATCACTGGGAGCTGGGGGAGCCGCTACAGAAAATGCAGAGCTGCAAAAACAGATTGAAACAATAATAAAAAATAATCAGGTTATACTTTCGATGGTTGCAATAATCATATCAGCATGTGTTCTGACCCTTATAACTATTAGAAGCAGAGAAATCAAATTGAAAAAATTTTTATTAAAAAATGTTGATGTATTTAACTGGAAACTCACCGGGCTTGTAACTGTAGGTGCAGTTTCCCTATCATTGTTTGTTGGAGAAATTCCACAGCTATTTTTTGATACATCTCAGTATGTCCCAAAGTATGTTGAAGCTTTTCAGGGAAGCGCTGCAATTATATTTGCGCTTTTGTTCGCTCCAATATTTGAAGAAATTATTTTCAGAGGAATTATACTTGATGGGCTGATTTCAAATCATGGTGTGTTAGTTGCATTTGTAACTTCCGCTTTGTTATTTTCTATAAGCCACGGAACACTTATACAGCTTATACCTACATTTCTTGCAGGCCTATTTTTTGCCTTTATATATTATAAAACCAGGTCATTAATTTTTACAATGTTTACCCATTTTGCCTATAATATAGTACCTATAATATTGGTACAGAACAGCAATGTGGAAGATATGATGCAATCGGGGGAAAGCAATACAGGGATTATAGCAGCTTCAGTAATTATTTTCGCTGCAGGAATGGCAGGGTTGAGTTATTATTTTAAAAAAACATAAAAAAGCAACCTATATTTCATATCTTATACTACAGGGTAGTTTGTACCTCCGGATTAAGAGTTTACAAATAATAAAAATATCTGAAGCAGAGTAACGCTGATTTTAGGTATATTCATCGAAGAAAACCATAAAATGATATTACACTTTAAATACATGGGGTTAACAAAAAAAGAATTATCATCATTGTAATCATGTAAAAAACATTTTTTAATTTTAAATTGTCAATACGGACTGTAAAAAAAATGAATAATTTGAATATTATATAAAATGTTAATAAATAAGTTATGCTGAACCTTGTTTCAGCATCTTCCCAATATTATTTCTTTTACTAACTTGTTTCAGCATCTCACATAAATATTTATTATATATAGCCTTTTAAAGGAGATCCTGAAATAAATTCCAGACAAGTTTGTCCACAACCGAGGGAAGGGTGAATGTTTTTTTAAAATATTAATTAATATTATCAAGTTATCTATTTAAATTTTCCTACAATTACAGCTTAAATTGATGTAGAATAGATAAAAATTGATTAAATAAAAAGGAGAAGCATGATTAAAGATATTAAAATTAGAGAAGAAAGATATGATGATTATCACGATATTGCAGAGCTGAATTATCTAGCCTTTGATAACGATGATTTTGCAGGTGAAACAATACTTATTGATGTTTTAAGGCATAGAAAGGAATATGATCGCAGCCTCTCTCTTGTTGCTGAAAAAGATGGAAAGATAATTGGACATATCCTATTTAATCCATTTGATATATATTCCCATAATAGAAAAATAAAATCAGTAAACCTTGCACCGGTTGCAGTTCATCCTGATTTTCAGAAAAAAGGTATCGGGTCTGCACTGATAAAAAAGGGTCATCTTCTTGCAGAAGAAAAGGGATACGAGCTGTCCTTTCTTTTCGGACATCCCGATTATTATCCAAGATTTGGGTATATAAAGAAATCGTTCTCAATTGGCGGGATGAAAATATCTAAAGATGATATCCCTAATAATGACATTCAGCTTGAAGAAAAAATTCCAAAGAAAAAGGATTTGCAGTATTTAGTAAATCTTTGGATGAAAAATTTCTCTGAAAGCAAAATAACACTTTTTCCAGGTCAAAATATACTTGATTGGGTTTCTTATTCAAAAGATATAAAAACTTCAATAGTAACAAAGAATGAAAAATTTATCGGATACTTGAGATATGAACGCGGAAATGAAAATAATCCCGCTATGATTCTTGCTGATAGTAAAAAGGACATGATGACCTTGTTATCGCATTTATGCAAAAAAGGCGGATGCGATTTTAAGGAAATTATAATCCCTCTTAATCCCGATAATTTTATTATAGAGAAAATAAAAAAAAGCTATAAATTAACAAAAGGTATAAAATCCCATGATGCCTTTATGATAAAACCATTTAAAAATAGTAATTTTTCAGAAAATATTCTAACGGATAAAAATACCGGATTGATAATCCTGACAGTACATTTTGATACTGCTTAGAAGACAGAATTAGGATGGTTAATTATTTTTTTTGCATAATAATGTTTTTTCTTTGCAATAAAATTAATTTTTGGTATTATTAATATTAAGGAGATACTGGTGGTTAAAAAATTATTTCTATTTTCTATTTTTTTATCGGTTTTGATTTTTACCACTGCAGAGACCTGGCGTATTACCTCTTTAAACTGGGAGCCATACTGTGGAAGCAATATCAAAAACCGGGGAAGACTGGTAGTAAGATTAGAAAATTTATTAAAAGATAATGATATAAAGCTTAAAATTAAATTTTATCCGTGGGATGAATCAAAAAAGCTAGCAGAGACAGAGAATTATATAGGTTATTTTCCAGCATGGCCCGAAGAGGTAAAAGACGGATTTATTTCTTCCCCGCAAATCGGGATTTCATATATCGGTATAATGACATATAAAAACTCTGGAGTTGAATTTAAAGAACTAAGGTCACTTTTTAAAAATTATAAAATAGGTCTTATTAAAACTTATGTGTATCCGGAGTGCATCTCAAATATTGTAGAAAAATATAGAAAAAATGTGGTATATGTAAAAAATGAAAAAATCCTTGCATACATGCTTTCAACTAAAGGTATAGATGCTGCTATAACAGATCCGTCTGTTATGAAATATTATGCAAATAGATACGGTTATAATAATATTGAAGTTCTTAACGGAAAGGTAATTAAAAGACCGCTGGTAATATCCTTTCAGGATACTGAAAAAAACCGCAAAAGAATCAAGCTTTTAAGGAAACTTCTTAGAAAAGAATCTCAAAAATAATTCTTGTTATAATTTGTCACAATATGCTGTAAAGTAATAATAATTAAATTTCTTAAACTACAGTTTGTTTTAATATACTATATTATTGATAGAAAAATGATACAAAACTTTTTCAGGATTATTTAAAGACTATATTCTTGAATTTTCTAAATACGATTTTTATATATATTCCGAACGGAATAATGTTTAAAATAGTAGGTTTGTCGATTATGCTTTTATCTTACAGATTAGCTTGACTACAATTTTTTTTAAACTGTTAAATTTCAATTTCAAATCATCTTTGATAATTTGACAACCGGAATCTTCTGGTATAACCTTTAAGTCTTTTCTACGAAGGGGTTACTTTCAAGCCTAAGACCTAAGCCCTACGACTTACGACGAAAATCGTGGTAGCGATTTTTATACTTGACATGACCAAATTCAGT
>CAZMFS010000123.1:0-6121 GCA_964565585.1 uncultured bacterium | reverse complement strand
GAAATCCTATTAAAATATATCCACTTAGTAAACCAATTATTATAGATAAAACCGTTCCATGTACCATCATTAAGGTTAAATTGGTTGTGCATTTAAGCTCTGTTTCATTATTATTTTGATATACTTCTATTTTGCCGTTATAAATATGATCTTGTTTCGCCCATGATCTTCTTCCTTTAATAAAATTATTGTTAAAGTACCACCTGAGTCGATGATTAATGGAATTTCTTCAAATCCTGCTGTGAAACCGATTTATTCAAAGGCTTTAAAACAGCATAAAGAATATGTAGAAGCTTTAAAAAAATGTAATGTAAGTTTGATTTCAAGACTTGCTAAACAAAAAGATTATCCGGATAGCTGTTTTATTGAGGATACTGCAGTTTTGACTGAAAAATGCGCTGTAATTACAAACCCGGGAGCAGATCCTCGAAAAGGTGAAATTATAGAAGTAGAAAAAGAATTAAATAAATATTATAGATCAATTGAGCATATTAAAGAGCCAGGCATACTTGATGGTGGTGATGTTTTATGTATAAATAATCAATTTTATATAGGGATCTCGGATAGAACAAATAAAGCAGGAGCACAGCAGCTTATCAGTATTTTAAATAATTATGGTTATAAAGGGTATCAAATTGATGTTAATAATTTTCTTCATTTAAAAACAGGTATATCCTATTTAAGGAATAATAATATACTTGCAACGGAAGATTTCGCAAATAGACCTGAATTTGAAAAATTCAACATAATAAAGGTACCTGAAGATGAAAAATATGCGGCAAACAGTATATGGGTTAATGGTAATGTTATTATGCCTTCTGGATTTGAGAAAACAAAAGAAAAAATTAAAAATGCTGGATATAATGTTATTCATGTAGATATGTCTGAATTCAGGAAACTGGATGGTGGAGTTAGCTGTCTATCTTTGAGATTTTAGATTGAAATAATGTAAGTTATGTTCAAATAATTCTTAAATCTAATTTTAAAACATACAAAAGATATATTATGTAGTATATTATTCTAATAAATAATACTTGAGTTATGAACATATGTTTGATACTATTGATTTAGAAAAATGATAAGGAGGGTTTTATGAATAAAAAAGTTGTAATTGTAGGCGGTGTTGCAGGCGGTGCAAGTACTGCAGCACGTTTGAGAAGATTAGATGAAGATATTGATATAGTTATGATTGAAAGAGGAGAGCATATTTCATTTGCAAACTGCGGACTGCCGTATCATATTGGTGGTGTTATAGAAGATAGGGAGGATTTACTTGTTCAAACCCCTAAGGCAATGAAAGATAGATTTAGAATTGATGTGAGGGTTAAGCATGAAGTAATTGGTATTGATAGGAAAAATAAAAAAGTAAAGGTTAAAAATCTAAAAAAAGACAAAGAATATGAAGAAACCTATGATAAATTAGTTTTATCCCCGGGAGCAGAACCTTCCAAACCACCGGTAGATGGAATTAATGGAAAAAGGATATTCACCTTGAGAAATATTCATGATACCGATAAAATAAATAATTTCATTGATAAAGAAAATCCCAAAAGAGCAATAGTTATTGGCGCAGGCTATATAGGAATAGAGATGGCTGAAAATTTAACTCATAGAGGGATTAATGTTTCAGTTGTTGAGATGGAAAATCAGATCTTAACCTCTCTTGATAAAGAAATGCTAGCTCAGGCTCATAATCATTTAAGGATGAAAGGTGTTAATTTATTTTTGAGCAATATGGTTAAATCTATAGAGCATGTTGCAGGAAAAAAGGTAGTAAAACTTTCAAATGAAGACAATATATCTTCCGATTTTATAGTTTTATCAGCTGGCGTTTCTCCAAATAAAAAACTAGCAGAAGAAGCAGGCCTTGAGATTGGAAAACTTGGAGCCATTAAAGTTGATGAATATTTAAAAACCTCAGATGATAGTATTTATGCATTAGGGGATGCTGTAGAAGTAAAAAATCCAATAATTGATAAAGAAACCTATATTCCGCTTGCAGGTCCTGCAAATAAACAGGGAAGAATAGTAGCAAATAATATTACAGGACGGGAGGAAAAATTTACAGGATCCCAGGGTACAGCTATAGCAAAAGTTTTTGATCTAACGGTGGGATCAACAGGTTTAAATGAAAAACAGTTACAGGATTATGGAATTGATTATGAAAAATCATATACAATATCCAAAAATCATGCAGGATATTATCCCGGAGCAGTACCAATGACAATTAAGCTACTCTTTTCAATAGATGATGGGAAATTATATGGAGCTCAGGCAGTAGGATATAAGGGCGTAGATAAAAGATTGGATGTACTTGCTACTGCTATAAGATTTGAAAAATCGGTGTATGATTTAAAAGATATTGATTTAGCATATGCACCACCTTTTGGCTCGGCTAAAGACCCTGTTAATATGGCCGGGTTTGTTTCTGAGAATATTCTTACAGGTACCATGGATACAATTTGCTGTGATGAACTTGATGAAAAAGAAGATATTCAACTTATAGATGTAAGAGAACCTGAAGAATTAAGAGAGCTTGGTACAATAAAAGGTGCTGTGCACATACCACTGAACTCACTAAGAGATAATCTTGATAAGCTTGATAAAAATAAAGAAACTGTGGTATTCTGTGCAATCGGTTTAAGAGGGTATCTTGGATATAGAATTTTAAAACAAAACGGGTTTGAAAATTTATTGAATCTTTCCGGTGGATACAAAATGTATCTTGAATATCAAAAAGATAGATATGAAATTATAGATGAGGATGCTACCCAGGCTCAGGCTAAAATGGAAACAATAGAAACTCCAGAAGAAGCACATAGATTGTAAAAATTATAGCCATTCTGAACTTGTTTTGGAATCTTCTGTAGTATGAAGAAAATGCTGTAACAACCCTGAAACAAGTTCCGGTCAAGCCGCCCCATAAGATAGGGCAGTGCATGGTTTTTTTAGCATGATAGAAAATTAGATACTTTGCATAATATAAAAGAAGTTTTGTATTTTTAACAGTTTATATTGGAAATAATATCACTATTTTCAACACATCCGAAAAAAACAAAATTTATCTTTTAAAAATAAATAAATATAATATAATAAATAAAGGAAACTATACTTTATAAAAGGTAGGGAGGTAGGGAAGCATGTATTTTAAAGATAATAAAGGGTTTACCTTATTAGAGGTTTTAACTGTAATAATTATTATAACAATTTTAATAGTTATGGGCTTACCCCTTTATATGAACTATATTAATCAGGCAAATGTTAGTGAAATTAAGACCTATATATCAAAAATAAAAACTGCAGAACAAAAATATTATCAATTGAATAGTGAATATTTTGTTAGCAATGATACTTCAGAAATTCAAAATAGATTTGATTTAAATTTTGATAAAAAAATCAGAAACTTATGGGAGTTTTCTATTACTAAGCCTGACTCAACAGCCGAATATATTGATATATTAGCCAAGGCTAAAAGCGGTTCCGATATTTCCCATCTCCGTGTTAAGTATTCTTTTAAAACAGGTGAATTTACAGTAATAGAATAAAAATTAAATCTAAAAAAATTATATTTAATCTTGACAAAAGTCAAATTGGTATTATGTTGTTAATAAGGAAACTAAGAAAACTAAAATAGTGTAAAAAGTATAAAGAGGTTTGATATGAAAAAAAATATAAGCAAAAAACAGAAAATATTAAAGATTTCACGGAAATTATTTATGAAGTACAGTATAAGTAGGGTGACTGTGAAGGAGATTTCCGAAAGAGCAGGAGTCAGTAAAAAAACAATATATAATTATTTTGATAGCAAAAATGATTTACAAAAAGAAGTGGTTATGGAGTTTTTGAATAAAGTTACAAAAAAAGTTAACAGTATTTATAACAATGATAGTCTGGACTTTTATAGAAAAATAGAAAAATGGATAAATTTTGCAAGTAAGTTTTTATTTAATTTAAGTGAAGTTTTTATTAAAGATATCCAAAATAATCATCCTGATTTATGGGATTTGATTGAGAAATATAGAAGAGAAAATATTTTAAAATTATTTTCCTCAATAATAAAAAGAGGGAAAAAAGAAGGGATAGTTAAAGATGACGTTAATATCGATTTTTTGAGTGAACTTTTTTACAGAAATATAAAGATAGTTACAGATGTTGATTTTATATATAAGTCTGAAAATTCGTTAAAGAAAAATATTATTAACTTTGTTGAAATATTTTTTACGGGAATATTAAAATCTGGAAATAAATTTGATATAAATATTTAGGAGGTAGCATGAAAAAATATACTTATGTTTTGTTGGTGTTAATTTTGACTTTTTTGGTATCCTGTGGCAAAAAAGCTAGATTGGAATATTCTGGAACTATTGAAGTAAATCAGATTGATATAAGTTCACAGGCTAGTGGTGAAATAATAAATATTTATAAAAAAGAGGGAGACAGGGTAGAAAAAAATGATAAGTTATTATTAATTGAACATGATATCTTAAATTTAAAGTTAGATAGGGCCAAATTAGCTTTGAGGGCAAACAGAGAAAAGTATTTAACTTCAAAAAAATCTTATGAAACAGCTAAACAAAACTATAAAAGAATAAAATCTTTATATAAAAAAGATAGTGTTTCCAAAAGCAGATTGGATGAAATAGAAAACAAGTTTGTTAGTGCAAGGTCTAAGTTCCAGATAGCAGATGCTAATTTAAACAAGATAAAAAAGGAAATTGAAATTCTAAAAAAACAAATAGGAAACTGTTCGGTAGAATCTCCAGTTGAAGGAACTATAACAGAAAAAATTTATGAAAAAGGAGAACTTGCAACAAAAGGAGCTATTCTCTATACAATTTCAGATTTAAAAAATTTAAAGGTTTATATATATGTTCCGGAAAAAGATCTTGGTAAACTAAAAATTGGGAAAAAGGTCAAAGTTTATTCTGATACTTATCCGGATAGAGGGTTTGTTGGAAAAATTTATCATATTGCCGAAGAAGCAGAGTTTACGCCAAAGAATGTTCAAACCAAGGAAGATAGAATGAAGCAGGTTTTTAAAGTAAAAATAAGAGTAGAAAATAAAAATGAAATTTTAAAACCCGGCATGCCCTGTGATGTAGTAATAAGTCTTAATAAGTAGGGTTTTATGGATAGTATTTTAAAAGTGAACAATTTGAGAAAAAAATTTGTTAATATTGATGCTATTGATGGTATTTCATTTGAAATACAAAAAGGGGAAATGTTTGGCTTTATTGGTCCTGATGGTGCAGGTAAAACTACTACAATAAGAACACTTTGTGGTATACTAAAAAACTTCAAGGGATCAGTTGAGATAATGGGATATGATCTTAAAGAAGAACCAGAAAAAATTAAGCGTAACATTGGATATTTATCCCAGGATTTTAGTTTGTACAAGGATTTAACAGTTGATGAAAATATTGAATTTTTTGCCGAACTTCATCAGATCGAGAATTATCAAAAGAGAAGAAAAGAATTACTGGAATTTACCAAAATGGGTGAATTTAGAAATAGAAGAGCAAAAAATCTTTCCGGCGGTATGAAGAAAAAACTCGCACTTGCCTGCACCCTTATTCATAGACCCGAAATTATATTTTTAGATGAACCGACGAATGGAGTTGACCCTGTATCAAGACGGGAATTCTGGCAGATATTATCTGAGTTGCTAAAATCAAATGTAACGATATTTTTAAGTACACCATATATTGATGAAGCTGAGAGATGTTCCAGGGTAGGTCTTCTAAACAAAGGAAAACTGCTTGGGATAAATACACCTGAAAATTTAAAACAAAGCATGAAACAGACGATATATGAAATTGTATTGCCCGAGGTTCGTAGAGGGTTTAATGAACTAAACAGTTTAGATTTTATAAATGATATACAGTCATTTGGAGATAGATTACACCTGTATCTTTCCGGAGAAAAAAAATCTAATTTAGAGATGATTAAAAACACACTGGGTGATAAAAATGTAGAATATAAAAAAATGGAGCAGATTGCCCCTTCTTTAGAAGATGTTTTTATTTATTACTTGAAAAAAGATAAGGAGGAATAATGAAAAAAATTATATTAGTTGTCATTGTTATTTTAATTTTACCTTTAGTTATTATGGCAGAAACGC
>CAZMFS010000122.1:0-6126 GCA_964565585.1 uncultured bacterium | reverse complement strand
CGGGAAAAGTACTTTAGTGGATAAAATACTCAAAAATGAATTGAAAAAAACAAAAAAATAGCTGTAATTGCTGTTGATCCATCTTCTCCTTTTTCTGGAGGAGCTTTACTCGGGGACAGAATACGAATGCAGAAACATTCAGGGAATCCAAATGTTTTTATCAGGTCTATGGCTTCAAGAGGGCATTTAGGAGGAATATCTGCAGCTACTTCCGATGTGACAAAACTATTAGATGCAGCAGGCTTTGATCTGATTATAATTGAAACAATTGGTGTCGGACAAACCGAAGTTGAGATTGTTGAATTAGCTGATATTATATTGCTGACGATGGCACCAGGTATGGGTGATGATATTCAGGCAATGAAAGCTGGTATAATGGAAATTGGAGATATTTTTGTGGTTAATAAAAAGGACAAAGATGGAGCTGATAAGGTGAAAAAAGAACTTAATTATGTTCTTGATATACAGTATCATGACAACCCGGAGGATAAAAATCCAATAAAAATGGTATCAGCATTAAACAATGACGGTATTAAAGATTTAATGGATTCAGTTTATAAATATATAGATAAACTAAAAAGGAACAATAAATGGCAAAGAAAAAGAAAAAAGAAAATAAAAAAAGAGCTTGAAAAAATATTTAGTAAAAAAATTCATGAATTAATGGATGTTCATATAAATTACAGGGATAAAATCGAAAAATGGGTTGAATTACTAATTAATAAAGAGGATAAACCCTATAATTTAATAAATAATGAATTAAAATCTTTTATAAAGGAGAGTGAAATACTATGATTGAAAAAATTAATCATATTGGGATTGCTGTTAAATCTTTAGATGACCATATTCCCTTTTATGTAGATATTTTGGGACTAGAACTAATGGGAAAAGAAGAAGTGGAAAAACAAAAAGTAAAAGTAGCAATGATAAAGGTTGGTAACATTAAAATTGAACTTCTTGAGCCAACAGTTGAAGATAGCCCTATAGCAAAATTTATTGACAAAAGAGGTGAGGGGATACATCATATAGCTTACCATACAGATGATATTGAAAAGGAAATTAAAAATCTTAAAGAAAATGATATAAGAATGATTGATAAAAAACCGCGTGAAGGTGCTCATGGAACGAAAATTGCTTTTATTCATCCAAAGTCTTCTGGAAAAGTTTTAACAGAAATCTGTGAAAGTAAATAGGAGGATAAAATATGACAATGGAAAGAAAGATTCTTGAATTAAAGGAAAAAATAGAAAAAGCCAAAATGGGTGGAGGGCAGAAAAGAATAGACAAACAGCATAAAAAAGGGAAATTAACTGCCCGAGAAAGAATCGATTACCTGCTTGATGAAGGAAGTTTTGAAGAAATAGATATGTTCAGAGAACATCAATGCCATCAGTTTGGTATGGAAAAGAAAAAAATGCTTGGAGACGGTGTTGTTACCGGGTATGGAACGATTGATGGAAGATTGATTTATGTATATGCTTTTGATTTTACCGTAATCGGAGGTTCATTATCAAAAACAGTTTCTAATAAAATTGTCAAGGTAATGGAAATGTCAGCAAAAATGGGCGCACCAATTATCGGTTTAAATGATTCCGGAGGAGCAAGAATACAGGAAGGAATTGATGCATTGAGTGGATATGCTGCAATATTTCAGAGAAATGTTCTTTACTCCGGCGTTGTTCCACAAATTACAGGTATTGTTGGCCCTTGTGCTGGAGGAGCAGTTTATTCTCCTGCACTGACTGATTTTATTTTCATGAAAAAGGATACATCATTTATGTTCATTACCGGTCCAAGAGTTGTAAAAAGTGTAACCCAGGAAGATGTTACACATGAGGAACTAGGCGGTGCAATGGTACATGCAACAAAAAGTGGAGTAACACATTTCACTTATGATGATGAAAAAGAGCTACTTGATGGAATTAGAGAATTGATTACTTATATCCCTCAAAATAATATGGAGGAACCACCTGAAGTTAAAACAGAAGATCCTGTAGATAGGATAGATGAAGATCTGAATTATATAGTTCCGGATAATCCTAACAAACCTTATGAAATGAAGGATATTTTAACTAAAGTACTTGATGATGGAGAATTTTTTGAAGTACAGGAATTGTTTGCTCCTAATATCATAGTAGGATTTGGGAGATTAGGAGGAAAAAGTGTTGGAATAGTTGCTAACCAACCAAAGCATCTTGCAGGAGTGCTTGATATTGATGCTTCAGTAAAAGCTGCAAGATTTATTAGATTTTGTGATAGCTTTAATATCCCTGTTGTTACTTTTGAAGATGTACCTGGATTTATGCCCGGTACAAAGCAGGAATACGGTGGGATCATAAGACATGGAGCCAAATTAATGTATGCTTATGCAGAAGCCACAGTACCAAAAATAACAGTTATAACAAGAAAAGCTTACGGCGGAGCATACTGTGTAATGAATTCCAAAGAACTTCGGGGTGATATGATTTTTGCTTGGCCATCAGCAGAAGTTGCGGTAATGGGTCCTAAAGGAGCAAGTCAGATTATATTTAGAAAAGAGATTAAGAATGCTGATGATCCTGAAGAAAAATTACAGGAAAAAATTGAAGATTACAGAGAAAAATTTGCTAATCCATATGTTGGAGCTTCAAAAGGGTATATTGATGAGGTTATAGAGCCGAAAATAACAAGATATAAGTTAATTAAATCCCTGAAGATGCTTGAAAACAAAAGAGATGAAAATCCAAGCAAAAAACACGGCAATATTCCTTTATAGGAGGATAAAATGTTATTGAAAATGATTCAAAATATAAATAGTGTTGAGCCAAATGGTTTTAAAGTTGCATTGAGCGGTATTTTAACCGTCTTTGCCGGTCTTATTCTTATTGCATTTGCCATATGGTTGTTCAATATTGTTTTTAAGTATTTTGTGAACAGAAAAGCAGAAAGTGGAAGCATACCCGGCAAAGGTATGGAAGTTTCCAGCGCAGCAGAAAAATATGAAGTTAAAAACAAAAAAATAGATGATGATACATTAGTTGCTATTGCTACTGCCTTGGAGTTATACCAGAGATTACATGTTGAAGCACTTCAGAGTAAGATAACTTTTAAAAGCGGGAAACAAAAATCAAATTGGAAGCTGGGTTATAAAGTTGGACACAGAGAGAAATAAGGAGGACAAATGAAAGACATAGTATTAGAAATCAATGGTAAAGAATATAAAGTAAAAATAGATTCTTTTGGTTCTGAAAAAGCTAAATTAACCGTGAATGGGGAAAAATACGAGGTAGGATTAAAAGACCTTGGCGTTAGAGATATACCGGAAGTTGAGTCCAGACCAAGACCAAAACCAAAATCAAAATCAAAGAAAAAGGAACAAAAGTCAAAGAAACCTGATTCTTCACCAACTTCCAAAAAGATTAAAGCTCCTCTTCCAGGTTTAATTCTGGAAATTCAGGTAAGTGTCGGTGATGAAATAAAAGCTGGGCAGGACATTCTGGTTATGGAAGCCATGAAAATGGAAAATGAAATACAAGCTACCCAGAGCGGTGTTGTGAAAAAGATCGATGTGGAAGAAGGGGAAAATGTTTATGAAGGTGATGTCTTAATTGAACTTGAATAATTTGGAGGGTTAAAAGAATGGATATAATTATAAATGTAATAAATAGAACAGGCTTTGCTGAAATGCAGCTTGGCAATGTTATTATGGTGGTTTTGGGTCTTGTTGCCATATATCTTGCTATAGCAAAAAAATATGAACCTTTGTTATTGCTTCCCATAGGGTTTGGTATAATTTTGGGGAATATAGCTTATCCAGAAGGATTACCTCTTGGTGTTTATGATGAAGGTAGTGTTTTTAGTATTATATATATGTTGGTTCGGGAAGGAGTATTACCCCCACTAATATTTTTAGGTATAGGGGCAATTACTGATTTCTCGACATTGATATCGAACCCAAAATCAGTTCTGCTTGGAGCAGCAGCTCAGGTAGGTATTTTTTCAACCTATATAGGAGCATTAGCACTGGGATTTAGCGGTCAGGCAGCAGCATCTATAGGAATAATAGGAGGAGCAGATGGTCCAACATCTATATTTTTATCATCTCAGCTGGCACCTCAGCTTCTGGGACCTATAGCTATTGCTGCATATTCCTATATGGCACTGGTTCCGGTAATACAGCCACCATTTATGAAATTACTTACTACAAAAAAAGAAAGAGTTATAAGAATGAAACCACCAAGAAAGGTTTCAAAAATAGAGAGAATAGCTTTTCCAATAATGACAGTATTAATAGCTACTTTAATTGCTCCAGGTGCACTGCCACTTGTAGGTATGCTAATGTTTGGTAATTTGCTGAAAGAATCAGGAGTTACAGATAGGCTTGCCAGAACTGCCGGTAATGCATTACTGGATATTGCTACTATTCTACTCGGATTTGCTGTAGGAGCAAGTACACAGGCTGATAAATTCTTACGAGTTACATCATTAAAAATATTTGGACTTGGTGTGTTAGCATTTTCAATTGCTACAATTTGTGGTCTTATATTTGCAAAATTAATGAATTTCTTCATGAAGGATAAAATAAATCCTCTTATAGGAGCTGCTGGAGTTTCTGCGGTTCCTGATTCAGCAAGAGTAGTTCAGCATTTTGCAAGAAAATACGATAAAGATAACCACCTGCTAATGCATGCAATGGCTCCAAATGTTAGTGGAGTTATCGGTTCAGCTATTGCAGCAGGAGTATTCTTAACTCTGTTTAGAGGATTAATATAAATTTAATAAAAAAGGATGAAGATTCATCTTCATCCTTTTTTATAGCTAAAGATGCAGTCAAAGCTAAAAAAAATTAATATAAAACATAAGAATTTAATATCAACCGTAAAAAAAAAAAATTATTAAAAATCTGTATAAAATCATTAAAGAGATCATATGATTATGATTACAGAATACAGTATGAAAAATATGAATTGAAAAATTAGATTCCATTATTTATTTTTAAATTTAAATATACTTGATAAGTTATTAATCCAGTCTGTAAATAAATACATAACTTCTTGTATATTATGCAAAGTATTTAATTTAATGTCATGCTGAAAGATCCATGCCTTGAACTTGTTTAGGGTTGTTTTAGAATCTATTTCAGCATCTTCTATAATTAATTTTCATTTAGTCTTTTAGAAAAAATCCTGAAATAAATCCGGGATGACTGTCTTCTAAACAATTCGAATATGTTATTATTTTTTTCATTTCTTTACAGTTTTAATCCTTAATTGAAAAGTCAGCTCCATTGAATTTTCTTAGCTTGATGAATTTTTTATCTTTATTATAATGTATTATAAGATAAATTCTTTAAATAAGAGAAGGAGGTTTTATGGATAAAAAGTTATTAGATTTATTAAAAGATGAAAAAAAGTATCTTCTTGAACATGAATGTAAAACTATTCCCAAAAAAAATTTACATCTTCCGGGACCTGATTTTATTGATAGGGTTGTTAAAGATTCGGATAGGAAACCTGCAGTTCAGAGAAATTTACAGGCGATTTTTAATCATGGAAGATTAAAAAAAACAGGCTATTTATCAATACTACCGGTAGATCAGGGTATTGAACATTCTGCAGGTGCTTCTTTTGCACCAAATCCAATATATTTTGATCCTGAAAATATCGTGAAACTTGCAATTGAAGGTGGATGCAATGCAGTAGCATCTACTCTTGGTGTGCTCGGTTCTGTATCCAAGAAATATGCTCATAAAATACCGTTTTTAGTTAAATTAAATCATAATGAACTATTAAGTTATCCTAATGATTATGATCAAATACTATTTTCAAGTATTGACCAGGCTTTTAATCTTGGTGCAGTAGCAGTTGGTGCCACAATATATTACGGATCAAAGGAAAGTAACAGACAGATTCAGGAAATTGCAAGAGCTTTTGAATATGCTCATGAATTAGGAATGGTAACAGTACTATGGGCTTATTTAAGAAACATGGAATTTAAACGAGATAAGGATTATCATAAAGCTGCTGATTTGACAGGACAGGCTAACCATCTGGCTGCTACAATTGAAGCCGATATTGTGAAGCAGAAACAACCGGAAAATAACGGTGGTTATAAAGCATTGGATTTTGGAAAAACACATAAAAAAGT
>CAZMFS010000121.1:0-6143 GCA_964565585.1 uncultured bacterium | reverse complement strand
AAAGATTATAAAAAATATAATATGGAAGATATGCAGAGAATTTCACTTGGTTTCGAACATACTTTTGAAATTAATTATTCCAGAAATACTGTTAAAAAAAGTATTTCTCTACCTCTAAGAACCGGTTTCTATTATCAAAAAGGATATTACAAAAAAGGTAAAGAATATGCCTTTACATTTGGAACTTCAGTAAAACCTTTTAAAACGAACAATGCTTTTTTTGATATCTACTTGGGCTTAGGAAAAAGAGAAATGAATTATGATTCTTCCTATGAGGAAACATTTCTTACATTTGGAGCATCGTTAAGAGCCTATGATAAATGGTATAAATAAAGAAAAATGAACAGTTTGTTAAAAAAGCCCGGTTTTTACCGGGCTTTTTTTATTTCTTATTCAATTATAATTTTTAATTCTGATTACCGTTCTTTTTAATCATTAAAAATGTCAGATCATCAGTTAGTTCATCTTTTGATCTAATATCAAAATAATTTATAACATCCTGAATTTTTAAATCTAAACTGTTAACCGATTCTCTAAGTTTTTCTTCCTGCTTTTGAACCGTATTTTCTTCAATAATCTCCAATATACCATCGGAAAAAGCGAAAAATATAAAACTTTCGGGAAGCTTAACCGTCTGTTGATTATAATCAGCAAATCTAAATAATCCCACTGGTAAATCACCGGTATAAAGCTTTTCATACTTACTTCCATCATACAATATTGGATACGGATCCTGCCCGGCATTTATATATGTGAGCGTATTTTTTCTAATGTCTATCACACCATAAAATATTACAAGATATTTATCCAGTTTTATATCACATATCTCTTTATTTAACCGATGTATAAATTCTTCCGGTGACATTATTGTATCTTCAAGGTCGTTTTTATATCTTTTATAATAATGCTCAAAAATATTCTTTATTAATATTGTTAAAAACGAAGAAGCAACCCCATGGCCGGAAATATCCGCAAGAAAATATACAATATAATCATCCGATATTTTTTTATAATCTACAAAATCCCCACTTAGATATAGAGAGGGAAGAATAATTCTGGAAAAATGAAATCCATCAAATTTCTGATCCTGAGGAGGTAATAAATTAAACTGAATTCTTCTTCCCGCATTTTGTTCATTTCTTAATACCTCGAGACTTTTGGAAAGTCTTTTGTTTGTCTCATTTAATTCTTCAGTTCTTTCTTCCACCTTCTGTTCCAGTATTTCATTTAACTTTTTTAAATCATTCTCTGCCTGTTCTCTCTTTAAAGAATTTACTATTATTTCTGCAAGTGTTGAAAACACAGTTTTTTCTTCTTTGCTCCATAATTTGTTTTGATCAAATATTTCAACTATTATAAACCCATTGAGTATACCGTTATAATACAATCTTGATATCAAAATTGATTTGGGGAATCTGCTGTTTTTATAATTTTCATTCAGCTGATTTTTTAAACCATCCGGAAGATTGGAATAATAACTTTTTGTAATAACATCCCTTTTTCTTAATATTTCAATAAATTCCGATTTTTCTTTAAATGATAAAGAACCAATTTTGCTTAATTCATTTTTTATTTTAGGATTTACCCATTGATATTTATTTTCAAAATCATATCTACTTTTCCCGATTAATAATAAATTTATTCTATCAAAATCAAAAAAATTACCCACAAGATCAAACGAATTTGTAATTGCCTTATGAATATTGGATGAAGAAAAAATAAATGATTTTGTAATTTTATTAATTATTTTTTCCATTTCAATGTGATAATTAATATTTTTTACCAGTCTATTAAAACCATTAAATAAATAACCAATCTCATCATTACGTTCACTTTCCAGCTGAACTGAATAATTATTATTTTTTATTATCCTTTTCATTAAATTTACCAGCTTATAAATTGGTAATGATATATTACTTGCAAATTTATATGAAAAAAGAACTCCGATTATAATTGTAGCAATAATAAATATTATTGTTGTATAAACAGTTTTATTTATAGAAGAATAAATATAATCTTTATTTGTTAATGTTAAAAGAAACCATTCGTTGGATAGCCTTTTCTCAGTACCTATCATCAAATCGCCATCTTTGTTGATATACTGAAAGGTATCATTTTTGCTAATTATAAAATTATTAATATTATTCAATATTAAATTTATATTTTTGTGAAAAAGAATCTCACCATTTTTATCATACACCACATTTATTGTTTCTTTCTCTTTTAGAGAGAGCTCAGAAAATAGTTCATTTAATCTCAGGGAAAATACTAAAGCGCCTTCAGTTCTACCATACTTTTTTATAGGATGAGAAAAAATTATATAATAATTTCTTCCATAATCCCGAAAAATAAAATCTTCAAAAAATATAGCCTCGTTTAAATCAATATTTGGTAGATATGTCTTTAATATACCCTGTACTTCTTTATCTCCTATTGAATTTATTACCTCTTTTTTTTGATTAATTAGTACAATATTGGATATTAAATCATCATACTTTGATTTAAGATTCTCCATTGCTTTGGTACTCATCTGCTGTATCATATCATCATTGTAATTTAACTGTTCCCAAAATATGCTATTTTGAGATGAATTATAAACAAATAACCTTATAAAATTTAATTTTTTATCAATTAACTTAACATAGTTTTGGTTTTGAACTTTTATCAGCTCTTCAGTCTTTTGAACTGCATTATTAACAAATAAAAGCTGGATGATTCCGTAGAAAACAACAACAAAAACTAGTATTATTATAATAAAATAAACTATCAACTTGCTTCTTAAATTCATAGATCTATTTCTTTTCTTTTTGATCCTTTTTATTTGCAAACTTTTCAATTACATGCTGTGCTACATCTATTAATTTAGAACTAATACCCGAGGATTTAATATCTATAAAAGAGACCTCATCATTATTTATTACCATAAATCCTACCGGCTCAACAGATCCCCCAAGTCCCACAATATCTTTTTTTTCAATTATGCCTTTTCCCATTCCAAATGCCATTTTTGTAAAAGGTATCAATGTAATATCATCATTAATTTTTATAGGTTCTCCCGTGACAGTTTTTGACTGAACGAAGCTATTTAACTTTTCAAGTATTTCCTCAGCTTTTTCCATAAAACCACTCCACCTTTCCGGAGATTAAGTTTATAAACTCCATTTATATTTATCAATGGCTCTTGACTTTTTTTAAAAATAAAAACATTATTGAAAAATAAAAAAATAAATGAGTAATAAAAAAAATATAACTTACTATCTATAATTCCGTTTTCACTTATTCTCATCCATTTTATTTGTCCAATATTTCTTAACTCATTCATAGTATTTAACAATTCTTTCAGATTTAATATTTTATTTTTTATTCTCTTTTTTTTATTTCTTATTACTTTAATTTGCTTCTTTTTTGAATTATTACCAGTAAGATCTTTATATTTAAATTCTTTTCTAAACTTGAAAAACCTATATTGTAATAATAAATGTAAATCCCTTTCAAAAAACTTTATATCAAATCTAATATTCATATACTACTATAAATCTTATCAGCTTTCAACTCTAAATTTCTATATACATCAATTGTTTTATCTATTGTATAATAATCCTTCCATGGATATTTATTCAAATTATGTATTAATGGAATACTGCTGTTGTCATTAATATAATTGATAATTTCCCTTCCCTTCTTTGAGAAATCAATTATCTGTAAAAAAGGATAATATCTATTTTGAATATAGGCAAAATCTTCTTTTGTAATACCAAGAAAAATCGAGAGAATCATTCTTTGTAGAAATGTTTTAGTGTATCTTTTGGTATGAAGCATATCTATAAGTTCCTCATATGATGAAATGGAATCAATTTCGTTTACGAGTCTGTTTTCAAGTCCTTCAATGACATCTCTGTATTTTTTTATATCCGTGTCTTCCTTAAGCACACTGTAATTTAAATATCTATAAATTGAATTAACATATGTAGGACTACTTTTTTTTATCATATTTACTGTTTCTGGGGGAACAGAACTTTTCCAGCAGATATTGCTGTTGAATATATTTTTTCTGATACCGGAAGCACTCATAACGTTTTGAACCGAACTATCATTATAGTCAGCTCCAATTCTTTTTATTGCCTTATAATCAATATTATCAATATTTAATTTTAAACTATTTTTAATGTAATCAATTGCAAGAATATTATTTGATCCTTTTAATATTTCTTTTGCATCTGGAAACTTATTCATAATAATCTTTTCTCTTGCCCTGGGCATTGACATGCCAGATTGCATTAAATCTCTTATTTTTCTATAATAAGCATCCTCCTCTTGAGATAAAAATTTTGCTATTTTTTTTATTGAACTTAAATTTTCACATTCAGAACCAAACGAAAGAACAGTAGGAATATTAATCTCTTTTATAATTTTCATTGCTCCGTAGGTAAAAAAATCTGATGAAGCTGTAGAATAAAAAGTAGGTAGCTTAATTACTAAATCTGCTCCATTATTTATAGCAACTTCTGCTCTTTTGTAGTAATCGATAATAGCAGGTTCGCCTCTTTGAACGAAATTACCGGACATTATTATTAATGTTTTATCCAGATCGGTTTCTTTTTTGGATTTTTTTATATGATATTTATGTCCATTATGAAATGGATTATATTCCGCAATAATTGTTAAAATTTTTTCCATTTTTTCCCAATTTTTTTGGAACCTTTTTCCCCACTCCTTGTTTTATTAATAGGTAAACATGAAAGAGGCAAAATTCAACCAACCTCCTTTCTTTATTACCATCCAACCAAATGGCAGGTACCGACTTCCCCCCGGGACCTGCCTTTCATTTTTTTTTATAAAAAGTTATCCTAAAGTATAATGTTTTTTTATGTCTTCCAAAATTTTCCACCTGCAGCTCATACCTTTAGGAAATTCAACAAAATCTCCTTTTTTAATTGTTACTTTTTTATTGCTATTTTCAGGTTTTATTACAGCTTTTCCTTTAAGGATGTAACACTGCTCTTTTTCTGAATACTCCCAGTCAAATTCAGATTTTTCCTTCTCCCAAATTGGCCATGAAAAAACATTTTTATCCTCAAGTTCATCCCGAGATTTGCTCATAACTTTAATTTTCATAACCACCTCCCTTTTTAATATTTCTTAGCTATATTTCTATCTCTAAATTCATCTTTCCCCATTAATATTTTAGTCACTTCTGGAAATAGATTTTTTAAGGTATCTTCTACAATATGTGACAAAGCCCTTATCTCCCACTGTGCATGCTTATCTGACCTTAATCTTGCAAAATGGTACCATTCCCTTAGGTTAGCTTTCATAACCGCTCTTCTGCGGTGAGAATTGGTCAATATATAATTAGCTGCATTCTCATCATATGTTTTTACCTTATTATAGAATTCTTCAACTTTTTCAATTAACTCCATAAATTTATCTTCTTCATTTATTTCCTCTATGGAAGATGGAATTGTTACCGAAAGTTCGGTATTATAATCAGATTTAAGCTGTGTAGACATTCTATGTCTTTTTAGCTGTGCAAAAGCAGATGAAGAAAGGACAAATTCAAATGTGGCGCTTCCCATTTCAAAAGCTCTATCCATTCTATTATAAAAATCCACATCTTTCCATACTTTTTTTAAAACTTCTTTTTTGTCGACTTTTTTAATATTATTTAAAATTGTTTCATAACTGTATGGCGAATCCTGATAAATAAGACCTGCTATAATCTCATCCTCTCCATTAGGAGTATAATCAATTAAGTTTACAGGTTCATGGTTATTTCTTTCAGTTACTTCAAACTCGTAATTAAAATTGTTCTTCCATTCTTTATAGTCATATTCAGATGGCTCATTGAAAATAATCAAAGATGGAACTATTGGATTAATCAATTTATAAAGTTTTTCACCCAGTTCCTGAATTTCAAATATTTTACTTGATTTAAACATTCTTATCATATATTCAAGATTCCTTGCATTAACTGTCATTCCCATCTGAGAAGTAGTTGCCATGGATAGTACATATCTTGCATCTTCTTTCGCCCTATTCTGTGCTTTTCTTTTACTCATATCTGGATATATTCTTTTAGAGTATTTACTCAATTTTTTATAAAAATAGCTGTAAAGTTGATTTTCATGATCAATCAAATCTTT
>CAZMFS010000120.1:0-6175 GCA_964565585.1 uncultured bacterium | reverse complement strand
ATCTATAATACCGTATTTAACACTTTTATTTATAAATGAATACGCCCAGTGTTTTGTTTCAACATCAGCAATTGTTATATTATCTTCTTTTTTTTCCTTTTTTTCAGTATATTCTTTAAAACCTGAATCAAGTTCTTTTTCTGTAAAGTATTTTTCAACATCCAGCTCGTTAATAAATAAAGCAGCAACATCGGCTCTGGTTACCACATTCTGCTTGGCAATTTTTTGAGCAACACTGCCCATACCGGCAGTAGCTTTCTGCATCTGATTCAGCTCATCAAGATAATCCATTGTAACCTTATCATTATCCTTAATTGATAGAGCCTTATCATACCACTCTCTTGCCTCCTGATATTCAGCTAATTTAAAATAACTATACCCAATATTTCTGGCAGCTTTTACAGATTTTTTGTCTAGTTTATAAGCTCTTTCAAAATTATCCAGCGCTTCCTTGTAATCATTTTTTCTCATATAAACCTTACCTAAAACAATATATCCTTTTACATACTTTTTATCTTTATCAACCGAAGTTTTAGCAGCCTGTAAAGCTTCATCAATATCATTAGTTCCTAGATATGCATATGCCATACCTTCATAAGCGGGAGCATAATCAGGATCAAGCGAATTAGCCAGCTGAAATTCATTATATGCTTTTTCATATTCTTTTGATTCTATATATTTCATTCCTTCTTTATAATGATATTGAGGTGTATCAGTAACAGCCTGTTGTTTACGTCTTTTTGCACCGCATCCTATTATTAACAATGCAAAAATGACTATCGTAAATATAGAAAATATTTTTTTCATACAAACCCCCTACTTATTTAATTACAAACATTACACGGCATTTTTTTATATTTTCTCTTAAAGAATCATTATTGGTAATAATTTCGGCTGCTTTTTTAGAAACATACACATTTCTATTACTCTCACCTGTTTTTGTAGCTTCCACCACGTAAGGATTTTCACTTACTCTTTCATTTTCTTTTGCCATGCTAACTTCCTTTGAATATCCAACCACACCGTTTTCAACAGCATAATCAGAATCAACGTATGAAGCATCATAAATCAATTTACCATCTTCAGAATATACTTTAGGTGCCATACAGGGTAAAACATCAAATTCGGTTGCATCTATCACTAATCCGGTATACTTTTCATCCTTTTGCTCTTCTTCTCCCAATTTTGGTATATCTTTATTATAAACCCCTTCTGTATATAGAGGTAACATTATATCAACTAGTTCACCAGTAATAGCAATACTTAATACAACTTCAATGGTACCATCGGACATATATTTTACTTTCTCTTCTTTAAACCCTCTTAGAACACCCTCAACTCTTGATTTTATAACATCATCTTTTAACATAAAATTTTCGACTGTAGTTTCTGATGAAACATGAACTCCCTGTATTATTTCCAGTAAATTTCTTTTAGCATCTTCTTTTGCGGCTCTTTTTGCTGCAGGTCTCTGTGCTCTCTGGGGTAGATCTGGATTGGGTGCACCTATTCCCACTGCTTTAATAATTAATTTAGTCCAATCAATTTCACCATTTTCCAGCTTTTCAATTTTATGGGATTCCTGTCCATAAAAAGGAATAGATAAAAAAGTTATTATCAGAATTAATATTAGCCCCTTCTTCATTATAAAAACCTCCTTATTCTCTATTTAAATCTAATGTAAATATAGCAAAAAAACTATTTATATCAAGTTAGTAAGATAAATATTTGAAGTATGCCCAATGTAACCCCCCCGGCTATTATATCATCAAGCATAACCCCCCATCCGTTATCCATCCTATCAATTGCGGATATAGGATAAGGTTTTAATATGTCAAATATTCTAAATATAATAAATACACCCAAAATATTTATAAATGATGGATTCTGTATAAAAATTAATGGAATAAACTGTCCTATAAATTCATCTATTATTATCTCCGATGAATCATTTTCATTAAACAAAAGATAGGATTTATCTGAAAGTATTGATCCGATTACAAACAAAGGAATTAACCAAAAAATATTATAGAGTCCCAATCCAGAAAAAAACTTGTTAAACAAAATATATACAATTACTGCACTCATACTTCCAATAGTACCAGGTGCAAAAGGAATTTTTCCCAGCCTAAAAATTGAAAGAAAATATATATAAATCTTATTTATAAATGCCACTGTAGAAACTTTTACTTTATTTTTTAAATAATAATCAATTCCTGAATAGATTGTAATAATCAGAGCAGCGAATATTAGATAATAGTCAAGTCTACCCAGAATATCTGAAAATATGTGATTTATAAATCCCACAATTATTGTTATCATCTGTACTGTAGTTTTAATTTTCCCGCTCATGACTGCTGCTATGGCTACACCCTCGCTTTTAGCTGCATCCCTATGTATTGTTACGAGAATTTCTCTCAATAGAAGTATTAATATTATCCATACAGGAAACCTTTTTAGATAAACAAGTAAGAAAAATGCAGAATATACAAGAAGCTTATCGGCTAGAGGATCAACTATTTTGCCAAAATTTGAAACTATATCAAACTTTCTTGCCAGATAACCATCAAGAAAATCCGATAAAGAAAGCAATACAAAAATTATAAAACCATAAATTAATGAATTAGAGCCATAGATATCATTATATATAAATGGTAAGATATAAAAAGGAATAAATAAAATTCTTGTAACAGTAAGAATATTAGGAATGTATTTCATCAACAACCTCTCCTTCCATCTCCAAATTTATTATATTTTTTATTTTTGCTTTATAAATTTTACCTTTATTAAGATTTTGTTTATTAAAAAGAACACAGGAATCAATTTCAGGAGCATCCCTCCAAATTCTTCCCTCCGAATTTGAATCCGCAAGTACCTCCATTGTACTATTTATATATTCTGATATATCTTTTTTAATAGAATTTTCAACTAGTCTGTTTAATTTGTTAAACCTTTCAGTCTTCTTAAATGAAGATACCCGATCTTCGAATTTTTTATGTGCAATACTTAATGGCTGGTGGGAATATTCAAAAACGCCCAGTCGATGAAATATCCCTTCATCCACAAAATTATAAAGTTCTTTGAACTTCTCATCTGTTTCGGTCGGAAACCCCACTATAAAAGTAGTTCTTAATAAAGGTTTAGAAAAGAATTTATAAATCAGCTCAATCTTTTCCATTATCATGTTTTTAGTATAGTTCCGGTTCATATCACTCAATACATTATTATTTACATGCTGAAGAGGTATATCAAAATAAGGTAATATTCCATTATCTTTCATAGCCATTAAAAATCTCTTATTGATTTTTCTAATATCTAAATACATCAACCTCTTCCAGTAAAAGTCAAACTGCCCCATCAGTTCTAAAAAATCTATAATATCATATTCATTTTTATCCATCCCAAAAAATGATGTGTTCTGTGAAACAATAATTAATTCTTTCACCTCAGAATTATTTTTAATAAATTTCAATTCTTCTTTTATATTATCAAGATCCCTGCTTTTATAATCTCCTCTTATTTTTGGAATTATACAGTAAGAACAGGAAAGATTACAGCCATCTGATATTTTTAAAAATTTATAATGGGAATCATTTAGAAATTTTCTTGGGAATCCTTCCCCTAAAAAACCTTTTTCAATTGTTTTATTGTCATTTTTCTTTTCAGAAAGTATTTTATCAATTATTGAATAATCACCCGGTTTAATCCATTTATCTACTTCGGGAATTTCTTTTTTTAATTCATCTTTATACAGCTCTGGTAGACAGCCAACAACTACAATTTTAAAATCGAGATTTTTTTTATCTCTATAGTTTATAAACTCCAAAATCATATTGATATTTTCTTCTACTGCCTCATCAATGAAACTGCAGGTATTTATAATGACAATATCGGATTTATTCAAATTACCTGTAACCTCAAAAATTTTTTTAGAATCTAAAAATCCTGCAACCTTTTCTGTATCTACAAAATTTTTATCACAACCAAGTGTTTTAAAATATACTTTCATATCTATTCTTTTGAATAAAAGGTTTTAAGATTATCAAAGTTAAATAATTTAGGTTCATATTTAACATTTCTGAAATACTCAAAATTATAAACTACTATGCTGCCGCTGTGCATATTAACAATCATTCTGGAGGGATAAATTTTATCTTTAAACTCCAATGATAATTTTTTAACATCACCTGTATCGGTATTTTTAGAAATCAGTTCAAAACTATCTTCCTTTTTGCTTACATCAAAATAGGTATCTATATTATAAAGCAAAGAAAATGGAGAAATAAAAACAATATCTGTTAGTTTCCCCTTCATTACTTCATCATCTATAGCTGTATAGTCTCTAAACCCCTTATCATTTGTAATAATTATTTCTTTTTCCGGTTTTAAATATTCTATTCTAAAGTTTTTTTCAGGTTTATACCACAAATACCCTGCAAATTTGATTTTTTCATTACCAAAATAATTATAATTTGATTGATTAAATTTTATTTGCAAACAATTGCTATTTTTTATAAAATTTACAAAATTGTCAATCTTATTATATTTAGTTGCATTTAATGAATGTATAATTAATAAAAACAACAAACCGAATAATAAAAAGTTTCTTTTACTTATCAATATAATCCTCCAATGTTTTTTCATCCACAAGTATAGGACGTCCTTTATTTGAGACATTTTGGGTGTCAACAATACCATCCTCCGCAAGTGTATCAACTATCCTGGCAGCTCGGTTATATCCTATGCTTAATTTTCTTTGAAGATAAGATATTGAAACATAATCCTTACCGTTAACGAGATTATTATAAACTATTCTTAAAACTTCTGGATAAAGTTCATCCTTATTATCCATTTCTACAGTCACTTCTTTTTCTTCTTCAAAAACTTTTTGAAAATCATCTTCCTTTATTTCAATATTTTTCAGATAATCTACTGTTTTTCGAATTTCTTCAACCGTTACAAGAGCACCCTGTCCTCTTATTAATTCCCCATCAATTGATCTGTACAAGAAATCGCCTTTTCCAAGCAAATTTTCTGCTCCGGAGTCATCCAGGATAATTCTTGAATTATTTTTTGTTGCAGTTTTATAGGCAATTCTGGAAGGGAAGTTAGCCTTTATTGTACCAGTAATGATATCAACAGATGGTCGCTGGGTGGCTAGTATTAAATGAATACCTACTGCCCTTGACATTTGTGCTAATCGAATAATTGAATGTTCTAAATCCTGACCGGAATTCATAATCAAATCAGCCATTTCATCCACAACTATTACTATATATGGCATATCATCCGAATTTTCTTCTTTCTCATGATATGTTTGTATATTTCTATATCCATTACTTGATAATTTTTCATATCTTTTTTCCATTTCATAAAGAGCCCATTTTAAAATGTTATTTGCTTCCTTTGGATCTACTATCACTTCGCTTAATAAGTGGGGTAAACCATTGTAGTGAGGAAATTCAAGTCTTTTAGGATCAATCATTAAGAATTTAACTTCTTTATATGAATATTTATAAAGCAAACTCATAATAATAGCATGAATCCCTATACTTTTACCTGAATTTGTTGCTCCTGATATTAAAAGATGGGGCATCTGAGAAATATCAATAACAAGAGAATCTCCATTCATGGTCTTACCAAAAGCCACGGACAAATTTGCTTCGGATTCCTGATATTTATCCGTTTCAATTAACTCTCTCAATGATACAAATTGTCTGTGTTTATTGGGAATCTCAAATCCTACTGTACCTTTATGAGGAAGAGGTGCAATTATACGAATATTGGACTTACTCAGCATCAATGAAAGGTCCTTATCCAGAGATGTTATTTTCCTTACCTTGGTCCCTTTTTTTACATCGACCTCATAAAGAGATGCCATAGGTCCCACTTCGACATTAACAACTTTTCCCTCAATACCGAATTCATCAAGAGCATCCTCCAGCTTATATTTTAGTTCATCAACATTTTCACGTACATTTTCCTTTTCCAGATAATTTAATATTTCAATTGGTGGTAAAATAGAATCATAATCGTCAAACTCAAGTTCAAGCTGGGATTCTTTTGAAATTTTTGGATTTTGTTCATTTTTTTTATTACTATCTTTTTTGTTTTTATTATTTTTTTTCTTTTTTACCTGAAAATATTCTATCTGTTTTTTTTTCTTTTTACTTTT
>CAZMFS010000119.1:0-6212 GCA_964565585.1 uncultured bacterium | reverse complement strand
AAACCCAGAAAAAAAGATTCCGGGGAGTAATCCCGGAATTTTTTCTTTTAAATCATACATATTAGTTTACAATATTATATATGATTAAATGGATTTTTGAGCGAATAATAATCGAGCTGTTTATATATTATGAAAGAATTACAAAAGATATCTTTTTCAAGATATTTATTAATGATGGAGGATTTTCAAAACTTAAAACAAAAAAGTACTGGGTTAAATTTGATACTACATCTGCCCCTCATATTAAAGCCTTTATTAAATTTTTAAAAGAAAAATATAATATAAACTGGTATGATTACAAAAAAGAGATGAAAAAACAGGAAAAATATACAAGAAAGATTAGGGGAGATATAATTCATGCTAAAAAAAGATACAGTATTAAAGAATATATCTTTGCAATAAAAATAATATTTAAACTTATTATTCGTAAAAAAAAGTATTTGTATAAACCTATAAAAGAGAAAAACTTAAATATAGACCAAAAATTAATATTAGACAAATTAAAATTAAATTAGGTTATAAAGATTGAATTTTCCCCCATAATAAATATAATTAAAATGGTGATACTATGAATCTACCAGAAAATATATATGAAGATATTCTAAAAAATATCGATGAAGGAATATTTTTTGTTAATGATAAAAAGAAAATAACCTACTGGAACAAAGCTGCAGAAAAAATAACCGGATTTGAAAAAGAAGAAGTATATGGAGAAAACTGTTTTAATATATTAACACATGTTAACAATGAAGGCATGAAATTATGCGAAATAAACTGTCCGATTAATAGAACTTTTAATGGGAAAAGTTCATTAAGCGAAAATTTATATATTCATCATAAGGATGGACATCAAATTCCCGTAAAAGTTAAAACAAAACCTATCAAAGATAACAGCAAAACCATAGGTGCAATTCAAATTTTCAGTGATATATCCCAAAATCTTGAAATGCTCCAAACGATTAAATATCTTAAAAAAAACACTTATATAGATTCTTTAACCCAAGTAGGAAACCGAAATTATTCAAGAATATTTTTGAACCAGTGTATTGAAGAATTTAGAAGATACAACATTAGTTTTGGAATTGGGATGTTTGATATTAATAATTTTGCTAAAATTAATAAGAAGTATTCAAAATCCGTTGGAGATAAATTATTAAGAGTCATTGCCAAAACCTTTTTAAAAAATTTAAGAACTTATGATTTTGTGGGAAGATGGGAAGAAGATCAGTTTATTGTAATATTAAAACACATTAACAACTACCAGGTCTACAAAAAAGGTATAATATTAAAAAATCTGGCAAACAATTCATTTATTAATGTTGAGGGGAAAAATGTTTCGGTAACAACAGCTGGAGGGGTAACAATAGTTAAAGAAGATGATACAATTGAGTTATTAATAAAAAGAGCTGAGAACCTTCTTAAAAAAAGCAAAGAAGAGAACCAGCTTGTAATTGATTAATCATTTTTTTCATATGTAATATTTCTATCACGCAGTAACGATACAATAATTGCGAACATAAAAGCTACAATTATCAATGGTAGAACAACAGGAAAAAAGATTGAAAATACAATAAAAAATGGTAATAAAATAATCATCCACAAAAGGGAAAAAAATACAAGCAATAGTTTAACAGAAACAAATAAAATAATGCCTAAAATCAATATTCCTAAAATTCCAAAAGGACCAAATATAAACAACCCGGGAAAAAAAAGATAAAACAGTATTGATACTGCAATTAAAAATCCAAATAATCTCATAACTCCTCCTTTATTAATAGATTAATTAAAAGTTATAAATGTTTCAACTTTTTTGTTTATTTTTTCTTTCTCTTTTCCTATAATCAAATTCATGAAACTAAAACAGATAGGAAAATATATTATCAATTTAATCAAACAAAACTTTTCAGATACATTCGAAACGGTATTTACTCTTCTTAAAATTATGATTCCTGTTAGTATAATAACCAAAATTATGGAAGTTCTGGGATTAATTGATATTTTGGGAAAATTATTAAACCCGGTTATGGAACTGGTAGGACTGCCGGGTGAATTTGGGCTGGTATGGGCAAGCACAATAATCACAAACATTTATGGTGGAATTATAGTCTTTTTTTCACTTTTATCAAAAATGGATATAACTATAGCTCAGGTAACTGTTCTATCAACTATGATGCTTATAGCTCACACGTTTCCAATTGAAAATATTATATGCAGAAAGGCTGGTGTTAAGTTTAGGTTTATATCCCTTTTTAGAATTGTAAATGCATTCATGCTGGGACTTCTACTTAATTACTTTTTTAAATTTTTCAATCTCTACAATAAGCAATTAAATATTATGTGGAAACCTGAAATTAAAAATGAAACCATACCTAGCTGGGCTTTTAATGAATTGAAAAACTATTTAATGATATTTATAATTATTTTTGCTCTTTTGTTTATAATTAAAATTTTTAAAAAAACGGGATTAATAAAAATTTTCAATATGATATTTAATCCCATTCTTAGAATTTTTGGTATAAGTAAAAAGGCAACTCCTATAACAATAATAGGAATGACTCTAGGTTTAGCATACGGTGGAGGATTAATCATAAAAGAAGCTAAAGACAACAAACTATCTCAAAAAGATGTTTTTTTCTCACTGGCTTTTCTATCTTTATCCCATAGCCTAATCGAAGATACTTTTTTGATGTTATCTATGGGAGCATCTCTTGTTGGTATATTTTTTGGGAGATTATTTTATACAATAATAGTAATCTACTTATTAACTAAATTTGTGGAATTTATCGGAGATAGAAAATTTAGATATCTTTTCATGAAAGAGATTGAAAAAGACCCGGACAAAGATAACCCGGGCCCTTAAAAATTAAACCTGCTTTCTTCCAAGCTCAATTGCCTCAAGATTTTTTTCAAGTGCCTTTTTGTTAAATTTGTCCTTAATAATATCTTTTAGAATTTTAATGTCAAACAGCTTACTTTCTTCAATCAATGCTCCAAGCATTACTATATTAGCAAAAAGAGGTCTATCAAAATTTTCAAGTGAAAGTTTAGTTGCTTCTACATTTATCATTTTTTTACCAAGTTTTTCTTCAGGTTCAAAAACAGATCCATCATATATAACAACTGTATTTTCATCAGTTTTATCTTTAAACTTCTTCATTCCTCCGGAAGCCATAACTACAAAATAATCTGCCTTTTCTACATGTGGGAAATCAACAAACTCATCTGCAACTACTACTTCTGCACGAGTAGTTGTTCCTCTTGATTCTGAACCATATGCCTGGGATTGTGCTGCATAATTATCATTATGGACTGCACTATTAGCTAAAATATTTGCAGCTAAAATAACTCCTTGTCCGCCTATTCCTGAAAACATTATTTGCTTCATGTTTTCTCCTTTCAATATATATAAATATTAAGTTTTATGATTAAAATTCTCCTATCATAATTTTATCCTCTTTATAATCATCTTTGTATACTTCACTATTTTCTTTCATCCAATTTAACATTTTTATAGGATCTTTTAAATTATTTCTTCTACCATATTGAACAGGACAACCGGTAAACACATCTATAAAATAAAATTCATCACTTGTTAAAGCTTTTTTTATAGTTTCTTTTAATTTAGTAGCATGGTAAGCAGTATATCTATAAACATTATCAGCTCCTGCCCCTTTTACTAGTTTTACCATATCAAACGGTCTCTCTTCATTTCCTTTAGGAGTTGTCATAGTTTTAGCCCCTTTTGGAGTAGTTGCCGATGCCTGCCCGCCTGTCATTCCGTAAATATTATTATTTCCACATATTACTGTTATAGGCAGCCTTCTTCTTGCAGCATGTATTAGATGATTCCCCCCTATGGTAGCAAGATCTCCGTCTCCACTCATAACAACCACATCAAGTTCAGGATTTGCCTTTTTTACACCTGTTGCATATGCAATTGCTCTACCGTGGGTTGTATGCAGGGTATCAACATTTAAATGAGGTGAACCAATCCATCCCCCACAGCCGATACCGGATACAACAACTAAATTATCCTGGTCAAACCCTAGTTCTCCTAGAGCAGATACAAATGAATTCAACAATATTCCGTGTCCACATCCGGGACAAAAAGCAGTAGGAAAAACTTCCTTTCTTATATATTTTAAATATTCTGGATTCATTAGTCCTCCTTCATTAATTTGCTAATTTTTCAATTATTTCGTGAGGTTCGATAACTTCACCATCGGCTCTATTAACCCCCAGGATTTCTGCATCCTTGATGTATCTTTCCATCTCTCCCCTTAATTGACCTAAATTCATCTCAGGGACAACCACTCTATCTACTCTTTTCCCTAATTCAATTATCTTATTTTTGGGCATAGGCCAAACGGTTTTTAATCTTAATAATCCAGCTTTTATGTTTTTTTCTCTGGCTTTCTTTACTGCACTCAATCCTGCCCTAGCTGCAAAACCAAACGATATAACTAACCTATCACAATCTTCTGTATAATATTCCTCATAATCACATATATCATCTAAATTATTTTCGATTTTCTGCCTTAAATGTTCTACCAAATTTTCTTGGACTTCTCTATTTTGGGTTTTTCTATAACCATCTGGATCATGCGTAGATCCTGTAACCAGAAGTCTTTCGCCATCCCCAAATGCAGGCATGCTTGGAACCTCATCCAGAGGTTCAAAACCACCAAAAGGTGGGGTATCATTTCCAGTCTTTCTGTCAAATACTTCAACCTCTTCTTTTACATTTACCAGTTCTCTCAGATGCCCGGTTGCTTCCTCAAGCAGAACTATAACCGGTGTTCTATACTTTTCTGCAAGGTTAAATGCTCTTATTGTTTCATAATAGGCTTCTTCAACACCCCAGGGAGATACAGCAATCATAGTATGTTCTCCATGCGTTCCCCATCTTGCCTGCATCAAATCCCCCTGAGCAGTTCTTGTTGCCTGACCTGTTGATGGTCCTGTTCTTTGCACATCTACAACAACACAGGGAGTTTCTGTCATGATCCCCAGTCCTAAATTTTCCATTTTTAATGACATACCGGGACCGGATGTTGCTGTCATGCTTTTTTTACCTGTCCATGATGCTCCAATAACAGCTCCCATTGCTCCCAGTTCATCCTCCATCTGAACAAATGTTCTATCCAGTGTTTCAAATCTATCTACTACAGTTTCCATAACTTCACTTGCTGGTGTAATTGGATATCCTGCAAAGAACTTACATCCTGCAGCAATTGCTCCTCTAGCACAGGCTTCATCTCCCTGCATAAAATATTTACCAGCCTTTATAGGTACTTTATTTTTTCTAACAGGCATTTTTAGCCTCCTCTTCAATAATTGAAATTGCTAAATCAGGACAGTGATTTGCACACTGCATACACCCTATACATTCATCTTCTCTAATTGCTTTTATGATAACAATACCTTTTTCATTTATATCATCTGCTTTTTCAAATACGTTCTTCGGGCATAATTCTTTACAAATATAACAACCTTTACACCAATCTTCTCGAATCTCAACTTTATAACCCATACAAACTCCTTTCCAACTTAAATTACATTATCTTCTTTAAAGTTTTCAATCTCTTTTTGGGAATACCCTAGGTCCTTTAATATTTTCTCGGTGTGTTCACCTAAAAGAGGTGGATGCTTATCAAATTTTACAGGAGTTTTACTCATTTTAATTGGACTACCTACCAGTTTAACTTTATCAGCAGTTGGATGATCGACTTCTTTAACCATTTCTCTGTGTTTTGTTTGGGGATCACTAAATACTTCATCAAATTTTTTAATAGGTCCGCCGGGAACATCGTATTCCTCCATTTTTTCTATCCAGTATTCTTTTGTATTCTTTTTTAGTATGTTCTCAATTGCAGGTATAACTTCGTCTCTATTTTCAACTCTTTTTGCATTGGTACTGAATTTTTCAGCTGTTTTCCATTCGGGTTTATCTACCATTTCACAAAAACTCTTCCACTGTTTATCTGAACCAACCGCTACAATAATATAACCGTCTTTTACCTCAAATGCCTGATAGGGAACTATAGTCTGATGCTGATTTCCTCTTCTTTTAGGATTTTCTCCTGTCGCAAGATAACTTGATGCCAAATTTACAAGCCATGATATCTGACTATCAACAAGCGCTACATCGATCATCTGTCCCTCACCGGTTTTATCTCTATGCCTTAGGGCTGCAAGTATTCCAATTGTAA
>CAZMFS010000118.1:0-6224 GCA_964565585.1 uncultured bacterium | reverse complement strand
AGAATTAATTAAAAATAACAATATATTTTTATTTAATAATGAAAACTTTTATCTCGAATACAGCGATAATACCCTTGTAAGAAAATCCCTAAAAGAAAAGAGCTATAAAGAAGAAATATTTAAATCAACACCATTTAGCTATCTTCTATTCTCAGAAGACTATATTGATATATCTAAAAAGGAATTTTATACTGTGTTTCTATTTTACAAGAATAATGACTATTATATTGGGATATATAATTTTATAAATAAATCTCTAAAAACCGTTCAATGTCCAACAGTTACTAATATCGAAAAAATTAAATTCATTGACCAAAATGTTTATATTCTTGCAAATAAAGGTTTAAAAAGTATTATTTACAAAGTTGATACTGATTATAAAATATCAAATTATAAAAAAAGTGAAAAAAATATTAAAGATTTTACCATCATTAATAACAATATCATTTATGTTGCTTCATACGGACCCAAAAGCTATATTCATATAAACAGTAAGATAAAGCAACTCAATGGAGAAGTTCAATCATTAAAAAGATATTCAGACGATTCAGTTATCATGTTATTACATAAAAATAAAAATAGTTTTTTAGCACATTTGAACCTAAAAACATTAGAAGTAAATAAATTTAGGAATTTTAAGGAATCCATTACTGATTTCAGTTTTACAAAAGATAATCTAATATTAAAAATTTATGATAATAAGAAAAATCTAACAGTAAAGTCTTCATTTTTTGAATATACAAACAATCTAGAAACAAAGGACATATATAAAGTTCCCAGAATTGAAGATGATATAAATTACAAAATTGAAAACATGAAGGCTGAAAAACCATCCCTTTTACCCCGTTTTGAAAATATTTTTACAGGAATCTCTATCGAAGAAAATAAATATATTAATATTGCATTAGGTTCCTCTTTTAATAACATATTAAATGAAAGTATAATAAACTGGCAAATTAGCAAATTCATTAATACTGATAGCTCTTTTGATTTCTCCGTCAACTATCTTAAAACAGGTAATAGACCAAATTATAAAATTAATCTCTCAAAATCCACAACTTTTAGAAATGATAATGAATATTATAAAAACAAATTAAGGGGAACACTCATTTATCCCCTATCTATATCAAGCTCCATAAATCTTACCGGAGGTTATTATCTACAGGGATTTGACACTGATTCTCTGAATAATAACTTGTTTTTGGGTACCTACTTTACAAATGATACTGCCTATGGTCGTATTTTTCCATTCTACGGCAAAAGAATATTTATATATGGAGGATATCTGTCCAACTCAAAATTAAATTATGAATTTAAACTTGATAGCCGATTTTATCATCTGCCGTTTATGATGAGATTCTTTTATAAAACATCGGAGCTTAACTATTTTGATGACACATATATTAGGGGATACAGAAATCGTTACTTTGCAAAAAACAATAAAATTGTTTTCAATTCAGAACTTAGGATTCCTGTTGCCCTCAGCATACCTACATTAAGAACCAATACCAACCTCGGGCTTTTAACACTTTATTCATTTTTTGATATAGCTCTTTTTACAAACGATTTATCGAAAGTAAAATATTACAAAAACGATAAACTGGTAGATCCGATATCCAGTATAGGCTACGGTTTTTCAATACATCTTTCAAATAGATTTTCTTTTGATTTTTCATTTGCCCACAAAACAGATCTTGATTCCGTCAAAGAAAATCCAGTTTTTGAATTCAGTATTAATAAAGAACTTTATTAAAATTGCTGTCGCGATTTTAAAGTGACGGAAATTAAACATAAAAAAGACTTCTAGTAATTAGTAACGGAAGTAATTCCAAAGATGTACTTTCAAGTAATGATCAAAAACATTATCTGGATTTAGTTGTCTTTATTCTGATCTTTTAAAACATTTTATACAGATAGCACAATTCTAGTAACAGACAATGAGAATTTCTTTGACTGTACATTTAAGTTTTTTTAAAAAAGTATTATTAAAATTTTTTACTTTAGCTTATACTTTAACTTAAATTAAAATCTTGAAAATATTTTATAAGTAACAAATAAACACGAATTTGTCCTAATTTTAAAACCTATCTTAGATATGTTATATATAAATATTTTTAAACACACACTCACACAGATACTAATAGTGCTATAGATGATTCCTGAAATAAGAGTTGATTAAAGCAAATCATATCCGTCAGGAATATTCATTATATTTTGTAAGGCATATCCCGGCTGAAGCGAAGCGAAATGACGGAATCCTCTTGTATAACCTTTAAAGTGTTTTCTTCGGAAGAGTTAGGTTTAAATTATATCTGGTTCTAATTTTGGTTCTGGTTCTAAAAAATCACGAAGTGATTTTTAAACACACACTCACACAAAGACACCCATACTAAAAAAAAAAGAGGGAGAGAAGAATCTCTCCCTAATAGATTTAGTTTTTATTATTAAAACATATATCCAACTGAAAAATAAATAGTATTTAATTTAATCTCTTCGTCACTTTCTTCCTGATCATTTAAATCAGTTAAACCCATGTCATATCTCGCATCAACAAAGATATTTTCAAAGAAATATTGAGTTCCTAAACTTATTCCAAAACCCATTGTTTTTATAAGTTCTTCATCTTTCAAATCAATATCTCCTGAATCCATTTTAACTTTTGCTGTCATGATGTAGTTTAATGTTGGTCCCGCATAAACATTCATATTTTCAATAGGAAAGAATTTCACTAATACAGGAACTTCTAATACATCAATATTAAGATTAACATCTTCTCCATTTGTCCATTTTTCACCCTTTTGTGCATAAAGTACTTCAGCCTGAAGATGCATATTTTCCTGTAGGGGCATAACCATAAAACCACCCGCAACAAATCCAAGTCTAAATGTTTCATCCATTGGATCTCCATCTAAAGAAGCTCTTCCCATAGTTAAACCTGCTTTACCCCCCAACATCATATCGTTCATCTGAGCAAGCATAGGTACTGCCAAAATTACTAGAAATAATACCAAACATACTAATTTTTTCATATAAATAACCTCCTTGTTATAATTACTTAAATATACACTCATTTTCAAAAAAAAACAAGTAGTAAAACGTAAATATTTAATTTTTTTTATATTATTGTGCATAAATTAGTATAAGTTAGTTTATATAAAGAATTTAGTTTTACCCTCAAGTAGTCAGTCCATAAAAAATGGTATTGAATTAAAAAATTTCTAACTTGTTAAAAAAAATCATCCTTCCACTGCTTATGTGATTTGCCCGCCTGGAATTCATTTTTTAAAGATCTTTTCTAACAAGCTATATAATAATTAATTATAGAAAATGCTGAAACAACCCTAAAACAGATTTAGAGCATGCTTTTACAGCATGACAGAAAATTAAATTCTTTTTATTATATAAAAGAAATTTTGCTTTTCTTTACAGGCTGAATTGTTAATTATCTTATTCCCGGTCTTCGGATTGATTGAGTATTTTTTTTAATATATCAATTATAGGAATATCAAAGTAGTTCCCGGATTTATGATTCCACTCGGTAAGCCAGTTTTTATATCTGAGTTCTTCATCATAATAAACTTTCTGCTCTCCAATTTTTTTAAGGTCTTCTTCCTTGAAAACTTTTTCAGTTATTGCTACATGGGGAATAAATATTTTTAATTCATTCAAATCTATTTTATCCACATCTTCAAAAATTCCCCTGTAAAACATCAAATGATATAATCTCTTATCTTCAAGCTGACTAATTGCCAGTATTTTAACAGGTATAAATCCCCTATCACGATATTTATATACTAAAACATCTCCTCTTTTATTCATAGTTCTCACCTATCCTTTTTAACAAGTATTTTAATATCTTAACCGAACTTTTATTGGAATGAAGACATATTGTCCCCCCGTTATTTACAAATTTGTCCACCTGTTTTTTTAGTATGAAAAAAGGTATAAAGGGGATAAAATCAAACAGTATCCTATCCCAGTAAACAAATTTTTTATCATTTTTCTTTAAATATTTCATAAGACCCGGGGTCTGATATCCATGCGGGGTTCTTACAAGATCTACTTTTTCAACAAAATTCAGAAGTTTACTTTCATTTATTTTTAGATTATTAATAATTACAGAACTTATAATTGGATTGAAAAAATAATGTTTGTAAGAATGATTCCCAATAGTATGTCCTCTTTTGATGATTTTATTTATAACTTTTCCATCCGATATCTTTTCTCCATTAACAAAAAAAATAGCCTTACGGTTATACTCATCCAGCAAATCTAACATTTCTTCCGTGTATTTAGTAGGACCATCATCTATTGTTATCAAATATTTTTCTTTAGGTTTATGAAAAATATCTTCATAAAAATACCTCGTGTAGGGGAAAAAGGAAAAAAGATTTACTATTAAATAAAGAATTAATATTATAGTAACTATATTTACAAGCATATCAATATTCCCTCCCCTTCCAGTTAATTTTTCTATAGCTAAATAAAAACATGAATCCCAGCAATACTGTATAAACTATATAAATAAAAAAATAAACTGGATAATAAATCATGTAATTAATTTTATCAAGTTTGGACATAAGAGCAGTCATAAATACAAAAATCATAATAAAAGGAATCACAATATACTCTGTATTTACTACAAATAAAATGTTGCTAATAAAATTAAAAATTAAAAAAATTAAAAGCCTGTAATCTATATTAAACCCGCCCTTTAACCAGCGCATTCTCTGGTTAAAAAAATCCTTTATGCTTGAATACCCTCTTGTCTTAAGGATGTGGTCTTTTTTAAATATAAAATTAATGCCTCCCATTTTCTTACTTTTTACAGTATTTATAAGCAAAGCATCCTCAGTTAATTTATTATTACTTTTTTTTGTTTTATCCAGAAATCTTTTGTAAATATCATTTTTAACACATATATTTGCCCCTGGACAGCTAGAGGGTAAGTTAAAAAAATTTAAGGCTGCAGCAACACCAACGAGGAAAAAAGTATCAAGAGAAAATAACTTGCTGCCTTCAATTTCAAAAAAACCGGCATACAGAACATCTGCTGGATTTATAGAGCTGTTTATGGCTTCAAGATAACTCTTACTACCGTAACTATCACAATCTGTTAAAATTAGATATTCATTTTTAGAATTTAAAAACCCTTTCTTAATACAACTAAATTTTCCCTTTCTTTTATTTTCTAAATTTATATTGGTAATGTTATTTTCTCCTTTATCCTCAATAAATTCATAGGTACCATCGGAGGAATGATCATTTACATATATAACTTCATATTTTTTTTGTGGATAGCCTTGAGTCTTTACAAAATAATAGTTTTTATCAATATAATCAATCTCGTTCCTATAAGGAATAATTACAGAAAAATTTTTTTTATTTTTAAATTTATAGACCGGATAGAAAACTACAGCATATGTTAGCAATAAAAATATTGTTATATAGATAAAAGAAATTACTTCCATTCAAACCCCCGAAATATACCCAGTGCAGGCATTATAACAACATAAGGTATATGTAATATTTTAGCCAGAGGGTATAAAAAAATATATTTCAATCTCTTTATCTTGCTTAGTCCAGCAAAAAGCAGACTAATTTCTGCTAAAACAGATACTATTAGCAAATTTAGCAGAAAAACTGTAAATGATGGTAAAATAAGAGCAAATATCGGAATAAAAAACATCAATAAATAAAAAATATATATAAAAATAAGAGGTACTTTTACTGATGTTTTATAATCCATACCCCTTGATGCCCATCTTCTTCTCTGTTTTATAAACTCCCCTACACTACCTACGGGTTTCGTTTTGATAAAGGAATCAGAATCAAAAGCAAATGAAAACTTCCAATCTGTACGTTTAGATATATTTTGTACCATCAAATCATCGTCACCTGAGTCTATATATAAAATATCCCTAAATCCATTAACCTCTTCAAAAACTTTTTTCCTATAGGCAAGATTATTTCCTGTAGATATAACCGGAAAATTCCAGCCATTAGCTCCTGCGGTACAAATTGAAAGGGCAAAATATTCTAAGTTCATTATTTTATGTAAAAAGTTTTTTTCTTCCAAATAAGAAAGACCAGAAACTACACCAATATTTTTTGTAAAGTAGTTACTCATACTTTCAATCCAGCTTTTTGAAGCAACACAATCTGCATCAGTTAAAAAAATAATTTCTCCGTTTGATTTTTTAATCCCTTTATTAATCGCATTT
>CAZMFS010000117.1:0-6276 GCA_964565585.1 uncultured bacterium | reverse complement strand
CAATATTGATGTGAATAATGAAAAAATGAATTATAACTTAAAAAAGATATCCCGTTATGTATATTTTTATAATCGAATGTCAAAAATGGTTTTTTTAATTGATAGATATGAGATTGAAGAAATTGAAAATTTTGAAGAGATGATTTTTAATACACTTCTAGAATTTAATAAAGATTTTTTGAAAGTATTAATTACATTCGACAATGAAAAAATTAGTGAAATAATGAAGGTTCTAACTAAAGAGAATTTAAGATACTACCGCAAAAAATTGAAGAAAGAAGAAGATTATTCAACAGAGAAGATGGAATTAAAAATAATGGATTTAAAACAGGGGTTTATGGATATGATGTCCATTATTGAAGATGATGATGTTCTTGAACTTTTTGAAGAAACTATCAAGAATTTATTTTTCTAGGGAGTAATATGACAGTAAATAAATTAAAAAAAGATAATAAATTTCGAAAAGAGATTGTAGTGGAAAAAAAGCATACAACATCACATATCGGAATTTCTGTACTATCCACTCCATCAATGATCGGGCTTATAGAAAAAACCTCAAATGAATATATCCAAAAATATCTATCAGCTGTTTCTACAACTGTTGGAACATTTGTTAATTTTACACATGAAAATCCTGTTAAGATTAATGAAAAAATTATAATAGAAGGTAGAGTCGACAAAATAGTCGATAATAAAATTAAATTAAAAATAAAAGTTGTAAGAAATAAGGACAGGTCTACGGTATCAAGAGGAACTCATGATAGATATATTGTAAACAAGAAAAAATTTAGTAAAAAAGTACGGGGAGATTAATAGTTTATTATGGATGGGATTACATTTAATAAATTAATAGATAAAATTAATGAAAAATTAAAAGATACACTAATCTGGGATATAAAATACTCCCAAAAAATTCTTCTATTTGAGTTGAGAGATTATCATTTATATCTGAATTTTGATTCAAACAATCCCAGAATCCAACTTTATGAAGAAAAAACTGATTTTAATAGCGATTATTCTAACCCATTTTATAATTTTGTTGAAAATAAAATTAACCGGGCCAAAATATTAAAGGTGGATACAATCAATGATGACAGAATTGGGTATATAAATATCTCAAAAATTTCCCCACTTGGGAAAAAAATATACAAATTAATTTTTGAGTTTTTGGGAAGAAAAATAAACTGTTATCTTACTCATGATAAAAAAATTTTGCATCTTTTAAATTCATCCAGGGGCAAAAGAGCTTTGCAAAAAAATGATAAATATTTCCCGCCGGAAGCCGATAGAATTTCTTTCTTTGATTTTAAAATAGATGTTGTTTCAGAGAAATATGAAAACAACCGACTACTTTCCATTTTTAAAAATGTTCATCCCTATCTTGATACTGAGTTAAAATATAGATTGAAAAAAAATAAATTTTCAAAAGTAATGAAGGATTTTAAGAATGATTTAGAGAATGATAGGTATTATATTTTTAAAGATAAAAATAAATATCTTTTATCAATAATAAATTATAAAAGTGCAGAACGTATAAAAGAATCTTCAAATCTTATAGAGCTTACTAATGAGTATTATGATAAATACTTAAATATGAAAATATTAAATGAAAGGAAAAAGAATTTAAAATCTCATATTAAGAGCAGAATAAAAAAGGATAAAAAGACCTTAAAGAAGGTAAAGAAGGATAGAAAAAAACATGAAGATTATCCAAAGTATAAAATCTACGGAGACCTTTTGCTTGCTTATAAGCATCAAATAGATGGGAATAGTGATTCTATTGAATTGACAAATTATGAAACAAACGAAAAAGAAAAAATTAAGATTAATACTGATAAATCTATTCAGGAAAATGCAGATAAATACTATTCGAAATTCAAAAAGGGAAAAAGAGCACTTGATAAAATTGATAATAGAATATCCGAGTTAAAGAATGAAATCCAATATTTAAATGATACATTACATTTTGTTGACCAGATTGATAGCTTTAGTAATTATGAAAGTATATGCGGGGAATTAGAGGATTACGGTGTGTTTATAGAAAAAAAGACCAAAAAGCAAAAAAGTAAAAGCGGGAAAAAGAAAAAATACAGATATGTTAAGTATAAAAATTACAAGTTATACTACGGCAAAAGTGCAAAGGAAAATGAAAAAATTTCTCTTAAAGTTGGAAATGATGATGATTGGTGGTTCCATGTCAGAAAAGGAACAGGAAGCCATGTGGTTATAAAATATAAGGGTGAAGAAATCCCAGAACAGATATTCAGTGCAGCTTCCCAAATAGCTGTTTATTTTAGCGAATCCCGCTGGGGAAGTAAAGTGAGTGTTGACTATACAAAATGTAAATATGTACGAAAACCAAAGGGAACTCCTCCGGGATTTGTTCTTTATGACAATTTTAAAACTATAATAGTGGATCAAGATAAAGAATTTTTAAAGAAGATTTTTAGTGGATAAATTTTTATAAAAACGAATAGAATGAATTTTTAAATATATTATCGTTTTATAGGAGATTTGATGAAAAGTATTGATAACTTATTAATTGTTAAACTAAGTTCACTGGGGGATGTGCTGATGAATATTCCTGTTGTTGAAGGAATAAAAAGGTCTCAGAAAAATATTAATATTGGTTGGGCGGTGGAAGACATGGCCGCAGATATTTTAAAAAATTATAAAACAATTGATAGGCTATATATTTTAGATAAAACAAGACTTGATAAAAATTACAAAAATTATAAATTTAAAAAGGTTTATCAGCAATTTAAAAGTTTCATTAAAGAAATTAGTTCTGATAACTGGACAAATTCTCTTGACTTACAATGGCTTTTTAGGTCCAGCTTGATACCGTTTCTTGCGGGAATTAAAAATAGATATGGGTGTGTTAGAACCGGATTACATCAGATTTTTGTTAATAATAATTATAAATTTAAGGATAGAAATTATCCCGAACATGTTATAGATAAAAATTTTCAAATAATGAAAGATATGGGATTTATAGAAGAGAGTATACAACCTGAAATATTTTATCCTTTAAGCAAAGAGCTTAAAGAGTGGGGGAAAAAACAAATAGAAAATTATGATTCTTCTTTAAATATAGGTATAGCTCCTTTTTCCAGATGGAAAAGTAAAAACTGGTCATTAAGAAAATATAAAAAATTGATAGATCTGCTGATAAAAGAATTAGACTGTACGGTTTTTATCTTTGGGGGAAAGGAAAACAAATTTGAAGCTAAAAGCAATTTTGATTTCGATAATAATAGAATTGTTAGTTTTGTAGGTAATACTAATTTAAATCAGTTTGCTACATTAGCAAAAAATATGGATTTATTTATTTCGGGAGATTCTTTTCCCATGCATGTAGCATCTTTTCTTAAGCTTAATCAGATTGCTGTATTTGGACCTACTTCCTATAAAAAAACTGGACCGATCAATAATAAAGCTAAAATTTTAAAGAAAGATTATGATTGTATTCCATGTTTTTCCAAAAAATGCCCCTTAAATAAAAATAAATATAAATGCATGAATGACATAACAGTTTCAGAAATGAAAAATAAAATATTTCAAGTATTGTAAATAATTTATAAAGAAATAAATGTAGAAAAGATAAAAAGTGGGGTAAGAGAACTTACCCCATATAGTTTTATTTATTCTGGTGAAATTGCTCCAACAGGGCAAACAGCTGCACATGCACCACAATCGATACATTTGTCAGCATCAATAGAGTAAATATCTCCTTCTGAAATTGCTTCTACTGGACATTCCGGTTTACATGTACCGCATGCTACACAAGCATCAGAAATTTTATAAGCCATAATACACCTCCTATTACTGTTAAAAACCTTTTTTAGTATAATAATATAGAAATAAATCGTCAAGCTATTATTTTATATAAAAATTTATTTTTTTAGCTTAATAAAATTCAAAATATATTATCTTTACATGATTATCATTAACTAGTGATTTCTACTTGTAAATTCGTTAGTTTTATGATATAATTTTCCTGTTATGTTGCTGATAAGGATAAATATCATACCGAGGACGAGACTCGAACTCGTAAGGGGCGAAGCCCCACATGGCCCTCAACCATGCGCGTCTACCAGTTCCGCCACCTCGGCTTTAAAGATTAAATATCATATATTTTAAGTGATGTCAATAATTAAAGGAGGATTTTGATGTTAAAAATAACTTCATTAACTAAGTATGATGGTAAATATGATGAAATTATAGAAGATTATAGTAGATTATTCGAAAAAGAGTATGATTATAATATTAAAAAAATGATAAAAAATGTATTTAGAGATATTGAAGAAAGCAAAAAGCGTGGGTATGCACTGTTGGATGATGATAGGCTTGTGGGAGTTATGGTTTATCATTTAGATGAAAATGTTGGTGTTATTCATTTTTTTCATATACTAGAGAAGTTTGCAAAACCTTTTGCATTAAAAAAAATACTCTCACATTTTATAAATAAGAAAATTAAAGAAAATTTACCCAAGGTTGTTACTTTATTTGATATTTTCAATTTTGGAGAAAAACAGCTTAACTCTTTAATGCTTGATTTTGGTTTTGAAAGAAAACAACGTGATTTATTTGAGTTAAAGGTTAAAGATTACGAGTATGTTGAATTCGAAGAAGATAAAATTGAAATCAAGCAGTTCAAGTTTGAAAATATGAAACAAATAAGTAAGCTTGCTCAGTTTGCTTTTGCAGGTAGTTTGGAGCAGGAAGTATATCCATCCGGATTTAATGTTAAGGATTATGAAGAGGAGATGAATAACTCTATAAACGGCTTATATGGTAAATTTTTACCTATATATTCGAAGGAAGTATATCTAGAAGATGAGTTAATAGGTGCAATAATTACTACTCAGGATCAGAGCACTTTGGTACTGCATCAATTTTTTATTGTTCCCAAAAACTGGGGTAATCAATACGGTTACCGAATGTTGAATGAACTTTTTAAATTTGTTGATCAAAAGGGTAGATATGAAAAAATAGCTACATTTGTTTCTCATGACAATAACAGAGTAAAAAAGCTCTTAAAAAAGATGGGTTTTAAATTAAAATTAAAAATGAATATTTATTCTCGGTTATTGCTTTAAAATAGGAATATGTTAGCTTAGACTAATATTTGTATAAGATAAAAAGACATTAAAAATGGGAACAAAATATTGATAAGGTTGTTGATGTTATAGATGGATAAAAAACAAGACGAAAAAGAACTAATGAAAAAAGTAAAAAAAGGGGATTTAGCTGCTTTTGGAGAATTAGTTGAAATGTATGAAAAACCTTTATATTACTTTATACAGAGCAATGTAAAGGATCGTGATACAGCACTTGATTTAACCCATGATACCTTCATGAAAGTTTGGAGGTATAAGAGCTCTTATACCGAGCAGGGAAAATTTAAGAGCTGGTTGTTCAGAATTGCCAGCAATTTGATAAAAAACTATATGAAAAAAAATAAAAAAAATGTACCTCTATTTAAAGAATTTGAATATGAAGATAAGAAACAATCAAATCTTGAAAAAAAAGATATGGTTGATAAAGTTGAAAATGCATTGGACCGGATTCCAAAGAAGTATCGTGTAGCTGTCATACTGAGAGATATGGAAGGTAAAAGCTATAAGGAGATAGCTGATATCCTTGATATTGCTACGGGGACTGTTAAGTCAAGAATTAGCAGGGGACGAAAAATGATAAGAAATATTATAAAAAATGAAACAATGGAGGAAGTATGAGTTGTAACGGTAAGTATGAAATTATAAGCCTTTATATCGATGATATGCTCGATGAGAAAACAAAAAAGGAATTTGAAAACCATCTAAAGGATTGTAGCGTTTGTGAAAGCATTCTTAAAGATTATAAAGAGATTCAGGATGGAATGAAGACCATTTATAAAAAGGAACAGGTTGATGTGAGATATGAAGTTACTGAAGAAATATTTACCAAACAGAAGAGAATTCAAAGAGCTATTCAGGTAGCCTCGGTTATATTATTTCTAACTATAGGATTTTTTATTGGTAATTCCCAGATGAGTTCAGAAATTGTATCAAAAAAGGAGATTCTTGAGGATGTGAAACAGGCGAAACAAACCGAAAGTTCCGAACAGCAATTACTAAAGGAAAATATCAAGGGTAGATATGAAAAAGTTGGTTTTTAGTTTTGTAGTAAGCTTTTTTCTTTTATCTGTACTATATCCAGAGGATAATAGCTACAACAACAAATGTAAAATTTCTATATATCATAATTATAGGAAGATAGCCTCGGGGATAA